>NZ_DFMZ01000025.1:0-25137 GCF_002375825.1 Aneurinibacillus sp. UBA3580 | reverse complement strand
AACCACAAAGGGTTATCACCAAAATACATTTGGATTTTCCTACTTGCGCTTATTTCTTCTGTATCCAGTTTTCAAAGTGCAAGATAAAGTTCGTCGCGCTTAATTAGCGGCGACATATACAAATATATCACTTCACCAAAATATATGCAAGAACTTTTTCAAAGAAATGATCACAACGTCGTTATTTATTCTGTACGCAGGCAAGCTCCGACATTCGCCGGAGCCTGGAAGGTGTTTCGTGTATTACTGTTGGTTTTGCTGTTGTTGCTTTTGAGCTGATTTCGCCTGGGACTGTTGGTTAGCCTGGCGAACAGCTTGTACGTCAGTTTCGCTGCCAAATTCAGCTTGGAATTGTTGGCCAGCTTGTTGTTGAGCGGATTGTTGGTTTTGTTGACGCACTTGGTTGATGTTAGTGCCTGCTTGAGAACGTTTAGCCATGATTCTCACCTCCCGCTAATTAAGGTGCACGTTTTGCGGAATTTTACACATCCTCATTCTTCCACTCGCTAACCAAACGCTCTTTTTGTTTTTTGGTGTATCCCTTAATAGCAAGCTCTCGCTTCAGGGCTGCACTTTTATTGGCTGTCACCTCTATGTATACCACTTCTACCGGAGTGCGCCCGCGCGTGTAGCGCGCGCCTTTTCCATCGTTGTGTTTTTTCACCCGTTCCTCTACATTTGTCGTGCAGCCCGTATACAGCGAGCCGTCGGCGCAGCGCACTATATAAACAAAATACATAATTCTGATAAATCCTTTCCGATTTCTTGATGCTATCTTACATTATAATCGTATAAAATGGTAAAAAAGGAAAGGAAAGATGCCCATGCTTAACCCAGCAACAGTCGAGCGCGTGCTGCTGGCTGCTTTGTCCCACGGAGGCGATTTTGCCGAAGTGTTCGTCGAGAACAAAATCGAGCAAAATATCTCTATGGTGAAAGGCGAAGTGGAAAAAGCGCGCTCCGGCCAGGATTTCGGCATCGGTATACGCATTTTCCATGAAAACGACTACCTTTATACGTATACCAGCAACGAAGACGAAGAACACCTGATTGAAATCGCCCGCCTTCTTTCCCAGGCCGCGAAGAAAGGTGAACAAAAAAATAAGACGATTACTTTCCGAAAACAATTTGTCGTTCCTCGCCACCTCGCGCAAATCGACCCCCGCGTCGTCTCCATCCAACAAAAGCGGGATGTGCTGGCAGAAGTGAATCATCACGCCATGGCATACCATACCGCCATTACGCAGGTGCGCGCTCGTTACTTCGATGAGACACAAAAAGTATTGATTGCCAATTCGGAAGGTACGTGGGCGGAAGACGTGCGCGTACGCACCCGCCTATTTGTGGAAGCCATCGCTACCGAAGATAATCAGAAGCAACGCGGCTACATCGCACCCGGTGCGCAAAAAGGGTTCGAATTCTACAGCGAGCTTGACTTGCGCGAATTGGCTGAATCCGCAGCCGACACGGCGGTTCGTATGCTGGAGGCCAAGCCGTGTCCCGGCGGCAAAATGCCAGTCGTTATTGACAACGGATTCGGCGGGGTTATTTTTCATGAAGCATGCGGTCACGGCATGGAGGCCACCGCAGTCGCGAAAGGAAAAGGTCCTTATGCGGGAAAAATCGGGCAAAAAGTCGTCAGCGACAAAATCTCCGCCGTCGATGACGGCACAGTAAGAAACGAATGGGGCTCTCTTCATGTCGATGACGAAGGTACGCCCGCCAAGCGCAATGTGCTTCTTGACCGCGGCGTGTTGAAAGGATATTTGATCGATAAGCTGAATGCGCGGCGCATGAACATGGAACCGACCGGATCCGCCCGGCGCCAGTCGTACCGTTTTGCGCCTACATCACGCATGACTAACACCTACATCCTGCCAGGCAGTGACAAGCTGGAAGATATGATTGCACGTACCGAATACGGATTGTACGCCAAAACGATGGGCGGTGGCAGCGTGAATACGACGACCGGCGATTTTAACTTCGCCGTGCTGGAAGGCTATATGATCGAAAACGGCAAACTCTCCTATCCCGTTAAAGGAGCAACGCTAATCGGCAACGGCCGGCAGACGATGTATGACGTCGATATGGTAGGCGATAACTTCCTGCCCGGGCAGGGCATGTGCGGTTCCGTTAGCGGTTCCATTCCGGTCAATGTCGGCCAGCCGGCACTGCGTGTGTCACAATTGACAGTGGGGGGGAGCGGCCAATGATTGAACAGCTATTCGAGCTTGCGAAGAAGAAGCGAATCAGCGAATTGGAAGTGTTGACCAGTCAGTCCACCAACTTTAGCATTCAGGCATATAAAGGCAAAATCGAATCCTATAAAAAGACCAACACCGCGGGACTTGGCGTACGCGGTACATACCAGAACGGCACAGGGTACGCCTACACCGAGCGGCTCCGTCCGCGCGAATTCGAAACGCTGCTGGATATGGTAAAGGATAACGCTTCTTTGATGAAAGAGCGGGAGCCGCTGTTTGATGAAAAGCAGGAAGGAAGCTGGCATGACAGCCAGCCCAATTTACCGGAAGAGGAAAAGATTAAGCTGGCCCTGGCGCTTGAGGATGAGGCGCGGGCAGCTAAGGAAGTCTCAGACGTAAGCTATGCGATGATTAGCTCCGGAGAAGGCACGAGACAAATCGCCAATACGTACGGATTGAATAAAACCTACCACTCCAATTACAATATGGCCTACCTCTCCGTCATCGTAAAGCGCGGTGATGAGGTGGAAACGGACAGCGCCTACTATTTGGGCGATCTTAGCAAATTGGACCGTACCAAACTGATTGATGAGGCCGTGAACAAAGCCCGCCGGAAGCTGGGCGGCAAACCGATGGCAGTCGGACGCTATCCCGTAGTGCTGGACCGCCGCGTGGTCTGCTCGCTGCTCGGCGTCTACAGCGACGTATTCTCGGCACGCAATATTCTTCAGGGTACATCCCGCCTGGAAGGTCAGCTTGGCGAGAAACTGTTTGGATCGCTCACCCTGCTCGACGACCCGCACTCCGGTCATGAGCGCATCCTGTTTGATGATGAAGGCATGGATACAGCCAAGCGCTATCTGGTGCGTGACGGGATAGTAGAGAGCTACCTCCACAGTCAGCAGACCGCAGCCGAGATGAGGCAGGAACCCACCGGTCACGGCATCCGCAGCTACAAGGGAACGGTGCAGATTGCGCCACACCGCCTGCAAATTCCGAACGGTGACATCGATTTAGCCTCCCTATTCAAGGAGATGTACAATGGCGTCTATATCACGGATGTGCAGGGGCTGCATTCCGGCACGAACATCGTATCAGGCGATTTCTCGCTCGCGGCACAGGGCTTCCGCATTGAGAACGGACAAATGACCGCGCCTATCAAAGAAATTACTATCGCCCACAATTTCTTCGATTTATTCGCACAAATCGTAAAGAAAGCGAATGACTTTGATTTCTCAATGCCAAGCGGTCATAGCCAGTACGGCGCACCGTCCATTTTGTTCTCTGATATCGCAGTATCAAGCTAACGTGTATTGCATAAAAAAAGGGGATCCCAAAAGCTAGCTTTCGGGATCCCCTTTTTGCGTTAAAAAGATAAAGCTGGCTCAAAAAAGTCGTTGTTCAACGGCTTTTTTCATACAATAACCAGTGACTTTCGATCTGGTTATCATTCCTCGTGGTGGCTGTTAAGCCATGGGAGTTTGGGTCAACCTCTTGAGTCAGCCTCTTGGTTTACGTCTTCTCCCGATGGCGGGGAAGCAGGTGTCGTGGTCGGCTGTGCGGCCGGGGCCGGTGCAATCTTCGTATTTTTCAATTTCCAGCCAAAATCGGTTTTCTCCACTGTAATCGTCATCAGCAGGTCTTCGCTTGCCTGCGGCTGTGCAGGAGTAAGCGGCGTCGCGCTGCCAGACCGGTTAATTATTGCTTCTACGACGGCTTGCTTGTCATCTTTTTGTTTCAATGTAATCTGCTTTACTTTATCAGCAGGGAATACAATCGGATTCTTGCTTGCCCATGCATCCTGGAGACGGCGCGTTTCCGTATCGATGTATTCCTGGGTCGCATGCGGCGCAAGAGCGTGCTGAAACTGGGTTAAGGCAATCCGCTTTACCTTCTCCCCATTCGCTCCGTTTACCAGCGGCATGCTTGCCTCGTACATTCCCCGAAACGCGGCCCGCGCTTGCTGTTCCATCAAGTACGCCAGTTGCGGTAGCGTCTGCTCGTCCACTTCCGCACTCTTCAGCGGCTCCACCGTCTTCTCCAGTTCCGCCTTCTCATCGGTAACCTGTTTCGTCTGCTGGCGGCTTTCGTTCAACTGTTTTTTCACGTTTTCTAATTCCGCCTTCAGCGCCTGGTTTTCGTGCTCAATCACCCTCGTATTACAACCGGTTAATACGCTTAATGACGCGAACAGTGCAATCGCGCCTAATTTTACCTTTTTTCTCATCCTTGTCGAACTCCTTTGCCCGAACCACACCTATACGTCTTTCCATCCATGTCGCCGTAGTCGCGGCCTCACCGGGCCGAATCTGTTCGGTTTTAGTAAAACGCATAGCCGGGTGGTCCGCGGGATAGCCCCGGCTTCTCTCACCCGTATTCTATAACATCCTCTATTGTAACAGGAATGGTGAAAGTTTGGGAATAAAAAAAGAGAATCCGCTTTTATTTCTCTGCTTTTCTCTGCGGAAGTACACGCCGCTCATTTCCCTGTATAATCGCGATCTCTTTAATACTTTTCCTGTCAAAGATTACATCCAGCTGAGCGGGACCTAAATTATAAAAGATATATTTCCCTTTATATATTTCATGCGGCTGCCACACCGGATTGCGGTGTCCGATAATCATGTCCGCTCCCGCATCGAGCAAATCGTACGCGAAATCGGTCTGATAGCGTTCCGGCACCGTCTGGCCTTTCTTTCCCCAATACATCGTTAAAATCAGTACATCGACTTGCTGTTTCGCCCGGCGAATATCATCAAAAATATGTTTACCGTAAGCGTCGGCAACCCCAATCCGTTTGCCTTCCGCTTTCCATTCTACAGCAGGCACGACACGCGTGTACGTCATCAGCCCGTACTTCACGCCGTTTTTCTCGAATATCTGCGGTCGGAATACCTCTTCTTCCGTGCCGAAGCCCATAACTTTTATATTATGTTGGGAAAGTGTCTGTATCTCTTTCATGATGCTTTCCCTGCTCTGGCCTTGCAGAACATTGACATTCGCCACATCAATCCCGGTAGGCGCTTTGTTTGCCGCATCCTTTATCCAGGCCGGAACTCCCTGCCCGACATGAAAGTCTGACACCGGGAACAGCTGGAAATCAACCGGCATTGTCAGGTTTGTCCCGCCAGCATGATACGACCTGTCACCGTACACGGCCAGACGGAATTCATCAGGTGCCACTTGTCCCATCTTCTGTTCCTGCTTCTTGTTCGGAGTATCGGAAGATGGTTTGTTCACCTGAGAAGAAGTGAGAAGCTCGCTGACTTTCTGCTCACCGCCCGAAGGCTGTTGCTGAAGCATTTCCTCTACTGAAGCTTTTTTGCCTGCTTGTGTGGAGCCTACTCCCTGCAGTACGGTATAACCTTTATAGCCGCCGTAGCCAAGTACGGCAAACAATGCGATCCAGATAAGCACCTGAAGCGCTTTCTGCTGCCGACCCGCAGGCTTGTTTAAATCCTTATACGAAAGAATGGTATTGGGGTCCGTACGATAGAAGGCAAGCAGCGCTTCCACTTCTTCGACCGTGATGGGACTTATCCCCTGCTCGATGCGTTTCATACGTTGAGAAGAGATTCCCGTTCCCTTTTCGATATCGCTGAGAGTAATCTCATGATCCAGCCGATATTCTCTTAATTTCTTCACCAAACCGTAGAATTCCATGTTCATCGCACTCTCTCCCGCTCTCAAAAAAATAGCCCGGATCTCATCCGGGCTTCTTCGCTGCATAATGGTTACGGTCACGCACGCGCTTTCATGGCACGCAGGCGGGCGCAAACTCTTTTTAACCGTTCATAGTGCTTCAATACACGCTGTCTCGCTTCTTCGGCTTCCGGCTTGCTCGGACGAATATGGTGAATGTTCCAGTAGTCCACAAGCACATCAAACACCTGATCGAAATACTCTATCGGACCGTATGATGCATCCCTGGCAATCACGCTCATACGTTCTTCGTAATCCGGCATGACAGCGCCCGGCATCGTGAAGTTAATCATGACGCCGGCGATATAGTAAATATAATTTTCATCTACTTCCAAATGCGCTTTTACCGCGTCCCGATAAAAAGCATAATGCAGAACTTCGTCCTTGGCAAGACGGCGCAGCAATGTTGCCAAATCCGGATCCTGTTCCCTCGCTACACGGGCCACATTATTGTAGAACACCATCGTCGCCAGCTCCTGCAGCGTCGTATACGCGAGTGTCTCAAGCGGCGTAGTGAAACTTCCTACCCAGCCGTGCTCCACAGTTTCCTTGCGCAACTGGTGCAAACGGTGCGGGTCAACATTGCGCGTCAGCAGCAGATATGTTTCTAAGAGACTCGAATGCTGATCCTCTTCCGCCGTCCATGTATGAATGAAATCGTGCATAACCGAAAACGATCCTCTAAATGTATCATTCAAATAACTTGTAAACCAGGGCAGATTTACTTCCGTCAGCAGTGCCGTCTCGACGGCGATGCGGAGGCTGTCGGTCAGATTCCCCTGTCCGGGCGCATACGGAACGCGCCGAAAATCCTGCCCTTTATCCCACGGCAAGAATTCGTGATAGCTCCAGTCAATCTTACGTGAACGTTCCAGATGGATTTCGTATAATTCTTTAAACTTCTTTTCCAAACGATGATCTAAATGGCTTAATAACAAAGTAAATCCTCTTTTCCCCTTACGGTTATCTTTTGACAGTTTCTACTATGCTTATAAAATCAGCATTATGGGTATTATACCATGCACAATAGAGATGTCAGCCATTTTGTACATTTTTTTGATTTATGTCTTAATTTTACTAGCCATAGGGAAAAAAGCGAGCCCAAAAATTATACGAGGATACGCCCGCACTCATCACAGGTGACGAGCGATTTTCCTTTATGCCATTCTTCCATTTTCGCTACAGACAGCGGAAGGAAACAGCCCATGCAAGAACGGCGGCGTACTTCTACCACCGGATTCGATATGTTCTCTCTAATCCTATGATACAGCGCCAGCGCTTCCGGGCTGAGCGACGCCTCTCGCTCTGCGGTCTTTTCCTCCCATTCCCGCCGTGTCTCCATTAAAGCAAACTCTTTCTCAAACTTCTCTTCCATAAAGCGCTCCGTGTCTTTATTGACAAGCCACAACTCTTGCTGCGCCAGCTTCAGCTCAATTTGTCCGTCAATATCATCAGGCGAAGGCTCACCAATCCGCCTGATTTTCGCTTCCGCTTCCTGCCGCCTTGCCGCAAGCTCCTCTTCCCGCGCTCTCAATTTATCCAATTCTTTCTGCACCGCTTGCCGTTTCTCTTTGGCCTGGTGCCATTCCAGCAGCCTTCTTGCTTCTATCATCATCTTCTCTCTCTCCTACTTACCTTCTTCTTTATTATCTATAGAAACGTAAAGGGGTCCGTATTCACTTTCGATACGATAATTTCCGTCTCCAGCTTGTCTTCTTTTATGCGCTTGTCCAATACATTTTTGACGCCCTGCTTCATGATTTTCTCAATATTATGGCCCGGGTCGACAATGGACAGCCCGCCTGCCATGGCATCATGCGCCGTGTGGTAGTAGATGTCACCCGTGACCAACACGTCCGCTCCGCGGAATATTGCTTTCGGGACGAAGCTGTTGCCATCCCCGCCGAGTACGGCCACCTTCTGTACCTGTCTGTTCAGGTCGCCGACGACGCGCAGTCCGCTAACCTCAAACGCGGCTTTGACCTGCTCGGCGAATTCGCGCAGCGAAACGGGGGCCGCCAGCCTGCCAATTCTTCCGATGCCCCACGTTGTACCGGCCTGCTCCACCGGATAAATGTCGTATGCAACTTCTTCGTACGGATGCGCATCGATCATTGCTTTGACTACACGAGTCTGCGCTTCTTCCGGCATGATTGTCTCGATTCGCAACTCTTCCACTTGTTCCAGCTTGCCCTGCTCTCCGATGTACGGATCTGTACCTTCACGAGGCATAAACGTTCCTGTACCCTGTACGCCAAATGAACAATGGCTGTAATGGCCGATCCAGCCTGCGCCTGCCTGCGACATAGCATCCCTCACCGCATCCGCGTGCGACAGGGGAACGTACACAACAATCTTCTTTAATTTCTGTTCGTGCCACTTCTCCAGAATATCAACATCAGTCAATCCAAGCGCCTCAGCGATTAAGTCATTAATGCCGCCTTCTGCCACATCCAGGTTGGTATGTGCCACATATACAGCGATGTCATGCTTAATTAGCTTTTCGTACAGACGTCCTGCCGGTAAATCCGTACGCAGGTTTTTCAACGGGCGAAAAATGACCGCATGATGCGCAATAATCAAATCCACGCCTTCATCAATCGCCTCGTCGACGACCTCTTCAAGCACATCAAGCGCAAGCATCACTTTTTTGACCTCTTTGCGCAGCGTTCCGACCTGCAGGCCAATTTTGTCGCCCTCCATCGCCAGATGCTTGGGAGCGAACTCTTCGAAGTATTGGATTATTCTTTGTCCGTTTGCATACATGAAAGCATCTCCTCCATCCATGTCAGTCTTTTGGCTACTTCCCGCTTCTTCTCTTCCGCTTCCGGATTTTTTGCGCGCTGCAGTTGCTCCTGTACGGACTTGAGTTTGTCCCGCTCCTGTTCCCACTTCTTGCGAAGCACAGGTGATTTCTCCTGCCACAAATACGGTCCTACCTCCACCAATTCCTCGCGCGAAAGGCTCCTGCCTTCATACGGAAGCTCAGGGTTCCCCGGCACGGCTTCGAGAATTTCGTAGATAACGCCGTCTTCTTCAAGAATCTTTTCTTTGCTGAGCTGCCATCCATGCGCAAGCAGCCAGCGCCGGACAAGCGGTGCCCCTACATTCGGCTGCAAAAGCAGTTGCTGAACGCCTGCGAGCTTCTCACACCCCTCGTTTAGAATAGACGCGATGAGGCTGCCGCCCATCCCGGCAATGCAGACGGTATCCACCTCGCCCGGGCTAATGACGGAAAGTCCGTTGCCCAGTCGAACATCAATATATTCCGCAAGCCCTGCCGACCGTACCTGACGCTCTGCAGATTGCCACGGCCCGCGATTGACTTCGCCCGCAATGCAGGCGGAAGCAATCCCTTTTTGAATCAAGTATGTAGGCAGATAGGCATGGTCGGAGCCAATGTCCGCGACGCGGTGCCCCGGTTTGACCATGTCCCCGATCGTTTGTAATCGCTGTGAAAGTTCAATCATCTGTCTGTTTCGCTCCTTGTTTCGTTCCATCTTTACTAGATTACCATTCCCGCGTAAAATTTAACACCTCAACAAGCAAAAGAGGCTGCCAACAAATGTCGGCAACCTTCTTGATGTTCGGTTATTTCGTACCGAGTCCAAGCTCTTTTATCGCATTTTCCCGCAGGCGGAACTTCTGAATTTTGCCGGATGCAGTCATCGGATACTCGTCAACGACTTGTATATAGTGCGGAATTTTGTAACGGGCGATTTTGCCTGTGCAGAAATCCTTCACCTCTTCTATCGTCAGCGTCTCGCCTTCCTTGACTTTGATGCAGGCAAGAATTTGCTCTCCGTACAGCTCGTCCGGTACGCCTACCACCTGAACGTCAAGAATTTTCGGATGCTGATAGAGGAATTCTTCGATCTCGCGCGGATATACATTCTCCCCGCCGCGAATAATCATGTCTTTCAAGCGGCCGGTGATTTTATAATATCCGTCTTCGTCCACTGTCGCCAGATCGCCCGTATGTAGCCAACCATCGTTATCAATTGCTTTCGCCGTCTGCTCCGGCATATTGTAATACCCCTTCATAACATGGACGCCGCGTGTGCACAGCTCACCCTGCTCACCCGGCGCCACCTCTTCGCCGGTGGCCGGGTCGACAATCTTCGCTTCAACATGAGGCAGCACGCGGCCAACCGTCGAGACCCGCTGCTCGATCGTATCGTTCGTACGCGTCTGGGTAATTACCGGAGACGACTCCGTCTGCCCGTATGCAATCGTAATTTCGCTCGCTCCCATCACGTCTACAACTTTCTTCATCACTTCAATCGGGCAAGGTGATCCCGCCATAATGCCTGTCCGCAGTGAGCTCAAGTCGAATGTATCGAATTCCGGATGGTTCAGCTCGGCGATAAACATGGTCGGCACACCATAGAGAGCGGTACACTTCTCATTCTGCACGGCCTGTAGCACTTTCAGCGGATCGAATGAGATAAGCGGAACCATGACCGCACCGGTCGCTACGCTTGCCAGCGTACCCATTACACAACCGAAGCAGTGGAAGAACGGCACAGGAATGCAAATACGATCGTTTTCTGTGATGTTCTGGCAGGCGGCGACATTAATTGCGTTATTTACAATATTTTTATGGGAAAGCATAACCCCTTTCGGAAATCCTGTCGTCCCGGACGTATACTGCATATTAATCACATCGTCCGGCTTCAGGCTGCTCTGTACGCGTGCCAGTTCCTCATCCGACACATTCTCTGCGCACTCGAGCAGGTCCCCCCATGTAAACATACCCGGTTTACGCTCATCCCCTATGAAAATCACATTTTTCAAACGAGGGAGTCGCTTCGACTCCAACTGTCCGGGTTCACACTCATTAAGCTCCGGGCAAATCTCATACAGCATATCGGTATAGCTGACACCGCGGAACGAATCAATTAACAGAAGTGTGGTCGAATCAGACTGCCGCAGCAAATACTCCAGCTCATGCACCCGGTAACTGGTATTGACCGTAACCAGCACGGCGCCCATCTTTGCGGAGGCGAACTGGGTGGTCACCCACTCCGGCACGTTGGTCGCCCAGATGGCAATGTTTTCGCCCGGTTTAATACCAAGGGAAATCAGCCCCCTGGCCACCCGGTTGCAAAGTGCTTGAAACTCGGAAAACGTGTACCGAAGCCCCAATTCGGGATACACGACCGCCTCTTTGTCCGGAAACCTGGCGGTTGTCTGATCCATCAGGTTTCCAATTGTGATTGATACCGGTTCACTCACTCTAATTCCTCCCTCATAATAAATGTGTTAGAAAATGAAGAGGTTAGAGGCGAGATACGTGAGGTTAGCCCCAGCAAGCTTTCTCTAGCTTCTAACCTCTAACCTCAAATTTCAAACTTCTACCTTACTTGCATCCGATTTCTCTCGAGATAACGATACGCAGTACTTCGGATGTTCCCTCTCCGATTTCGAGCAGTTTAGCATCACGGAAGAAACGCTCAACCTGATATTCCCTCATATAGCCGTTGCCGCCGTGAATTTGTACGGCCTGGTCGCACACGCGCATGCACATTTCGGAAGCGAACAATTTGGCCATGGCCGCTTCTTTGGAGAATTTGCGTCCTTGATCCTTTAGCCATGCCGCTTTGTGTACCATTGTACGCGCCACTTCGATATTCATCGCCATATCGGCCAATTTAAACTGAATCGCCTGGAATTTGGACAAGGTCTGTCCGAATTGCGTGCGTTCATTCGCATAGGCAAGCGCCTTTTCATATGCGCCCTGCGCAATTCCCACTGCCATTGCGCCGATGCCGATACGACCGCCGTCTAACGTAGCCAGGAATTGTTTGAAACCGTTTCCTTCCTTACCTAAAATATTCTCTTCCGGTATGCGAACATCCTCCATGAATAACTGCGTCGTGTTGGATGCATGAAGCCCCATTTTTTCATAATCGGCTACGACGGAGAACCCCTGAGCATCCGTCGGTACAATAAATGCGGTAATGCCGCTCGTTCCTTTGCTTTTGTCAGTCACTGCCGTCAATGCGAGCGCTTTGGCATAGCTGGCGTTCGTAATATAACATTTGGATCCGTTAATGACCCACTCGCTACCATCTTTGACTGCTGTGGTACGCGTACCGCCCGCATCCGAACCTGCGTTTGGCTCCGTCAGGCCAAACGCTCCGAAATATTCACCGCGCGCAAGCGGAGTCAGGTATTTCTGCTTCTGTTCATGCGTGCCGAACATGTTAATCGGCGCTCCACCAAGTGACACGTGGGCGGAATACGTAATTCCTGTAGATGCGCATACGCGGCTTAGTTCTTCTACCACGATCGCAAAACTAATCGTGTCGGCGCCGCCTCCGCCGTACTCTTCCGGAAACGGCAGACCCATCAGATCAAGCTTCGCCATTTTTTGAAATACTTCTAACGGGAATTCCCCGGTTTTATCCCGTTCATCGGCTCCTGGGGCCACTTCTCCCTCCGCAAAATCGCGGATCACGTTTTTAATCATCTGTTGCTCTTCAGTGAATGCAAATTCCATGCTCTCCCAACCTTTCATAAAATATAATTAAGTGATTGAGCGCTAGCTCAGTATCACTAATCCGAAAAAATAAAGCGGTTACAATTTTATTCATTATACTTTTCAGAAATTATGTATTTTATTTTATTCTACATTTATTCTAAATTTTCCTTCTATACTTACTATAAAGAAAAAACCGGGTTCTTTTCGAAACCGGTCTTAACGTAAAGGCTGCTGGTTACTGAACCAGGGCCACCAGAAATTTTTGAGCGAGAGCAGAAGAAAAGAGGCAATGAATATTTTTATATACAGAAAGTAAAGCAGTAAATCTTCGTCAGCGGCAGGGATAAAGAAGCTTTCAACTTCCGCGCCGAATAGCGCCAGGATGCCGCTGAAGAACAAGATGGCCGATGTTTTTTCCTGACGGCGCTTCCAGACCAGACCAAGCATAATAAGCAGAATGGCTATCGGAAGCCAGAACGCTTCCATCTGCCACCACGCAAACTGCGTGTAAGACTTCTGAAAAGTAAACCAGCCGTATAAACCCTCAAGTCCCAGGAGGGCACAGAATGAAAGGTAGCGTTTGTCAGCAAGAATGCCAGTCAAATACCAGATTATACAGGCAGCCACCATATAAAGCACAATCTCGGTATGATCAAAACCATACAAGCCCAATATATATACACCGCCAAGCGCCAGCAGCATTGAAGCAAGACCGAGAAACAAATGGCTGGATATGCCGCTTTTTTCCTTCATAAATCCCAGTACATAGAACATAAGAGTTAAAAATCCAATCATGGTCATTTGCATTGTCAAAGTAAAATCGGTAAAATGAAAAGCAAGATACAGCAATACAACCATGAAGAGTGCGATGGTTACCCATTTCATCTCAAGTTTCGGAAGGGAGAATGCCGGAAGCGCTTCAAATCCCGCGCTGGCCTGATTCTGGGTCTCCTTGCCGGCGGCTTCGCCTTCCGTGTATAGGTTCAGCAAGAAATCGCAGTAGTGGCTCGGCAGCAGATTGTTGCGCCGCCAGTATTCAATTTCAGATGTGATGATTTTTTTTCTCTGCTCATTCATTGACTTTACCTCCCGTGTACATCCATGCGGAGAAAAAAGAAAAAGCCTACGCGATGCATACGACGCAGGCTGTCTACAACCAGACCAGTAATAAGATGATTATTCTAAGAAGTCTTTCAGCCGTTTGCTGCGGCTTGGGTGACGAAGCTTGCGCAGCGCTTTCGCTTCGATTTGACGGATACGTTCCCTTGTTACGCCGAAGACTTTACCTACCTCTTCAAGCGTGCGAGTTCTGCCGTCGTCCAGTCCGAAACGCAGGCGAAGCACATTCTCTTCCCGTTCGGTCAGCGTATCGAGTACGTCTTCCAACTGCTCTTTCAACAGTTCGTAAGCGGCTGCGTCAGACGGTGCAAGAGCATCCTGGTCTTCGATAAAGTCGCCCAGATGAGAATCGTCCTCTTCCCCGATCGGCGTTTCCAGGGACACCGGCTCCTGCGCAATTTTCATAATTTCTCGAACCTTTTCCGGTGTGAGATCCATCTTCTCGGCGATTTCTTCCGGGGAAGGTTCACGGCCCAATTCCTGCAGCAATTGGCGGGAAACACGAATTAATTTGTTAATCGTTTCTACCATATGCACAGGGATCCGGATCGTACGCGCTTGGTCGGCAATCGCGCGGGTAATGGCCTGACGAATCCACCATGTGGCATACGTGCTGAACTTAAAACCTTTCCGGTAATCGAACTTCTCAACGGCCTTAATGAGACCCATGTTTCCTTCTTGAATCAAATCAAGGAACAACATGCCTCTGCCGACGTAGCGTTTGGCGATGCTGACGACAAGACGAAGGTTTGCTTCGGCGAGACGGCGTTTAGCCTCTTCATCCCCCTGCTCAATCCGCTCGGCAAGATCGATTTCTTCTTCTGCGGACAAAAGCGGCACACGGCCGATTTCTTTCAGGTACATGCGCACAGGATCGTTAATCTTCACGCCCGGCGGAACGGACAAATCGTCGAAAGTGTAGTCTTCTGTCTCGTCTCCTTCCTGCGGCGGCAGCATCTCATCGTGCTCATCGTCTTCTGATTCGTTAATTACCTCAATGCTTTGATCGTTCAGATATTCGAAGAATTCGTCAATCTGATCCGAATCTTGATCAAAGGTAGCGAGGCGTTCCATGATCTCTTTGTAAGTAAGCACACCCCGTTTCTTCCCTTGTTCCACCAATTGATCTTTTACCTGGTCAAGGGTCAATTCCATATCAGGTTTGCTTTCTGTTTTTTTGGTCATGGTGTTCCCTCCTTCCGGCGCTCTTCAACTTCACTTATTTTAAAGATCTTTTCAAGGGGATAAGCTCCAAACTAATCCGAACCGCTTCTGCAGTGTTGCCTGCCCGCTCGTGCATGCGCTGCTCCTTCTCGAGCCGCTCAATTTGCATCCGCTTCGCGTTTTTTGCCACTTGCCCGATATAATCGTCAACCGTACGTGGCGAGAGAAGGTGGGGCTGTACGTCCATCATTGCCAGCTCGGATGCTTTCTTAACCAACCGTTCCTCGTCCTGCAAGAAGGAGATGAATCGGGCAGGGTCCGGATCGTATCCCTCGGAGTAATACCGATAGATGTGAGCGGCAAGCGCGGCATGGTCTTCCACCGCAAAATCGGGACCGACTTGCCTTTGTACCTGCTCGGCAATCTCGGCGCTGTGCATCATTAGTGTGAGCAAATATTGCTCCGATTTGATATACGCCGGCAGCATCGGTTTTTCGGCCACAGATCTGCTACTATCTATACTATTATTCCATCCGTCTTTGAGATTATCCCTGTTTCCTGCCTTTTTTTGCTGTTTACGTATCTTCTTCTGCTCTAATTTCATCGCATCGAGCGATAAATGAAACTCTTCCGCTATCTGGCGAAGATAATGGTCGCGTTCCACTGCACTCTGTAGGAGAGAAATTTCTTCAATCGCCTCATGAATAAACTTCATTCGCTCCGTCTCATCATGCAGCGCATAGCGAGAGCGAATCACCTGCAAGCGATACGCCGTCAAAGAAGCCGCATTCAGCAGTATCTCCTGCCTGAACCGTTCTCCGCCATACTGCCGAATGTAATCATCCGGGTCCATCCCCTTAGGCATCTGGGCGACTTTCACCGTACACCCCGCCGCCACCAGCAAATCCGCTCCTTTAAAAGCGGCCTCAATACCTGCCTGATCTGAATCGTAGCAGAGAATCACCGTTTCCGCATTGCGGCGGATGATGCGAGCCTGCTGTTCGGTTAGCGACGTGCCAAGCGAAGCGATTCCGTTATGCACCCCCGCCTGCCAGGCGGAGATGACATCCACATACCCCTCGAACAATACAGCTTCCTGCTGTTTACGAATCTGTGCCCTTGCACGATGCAAATTGAACAACAGTTGGCTTTTATTAAACAGCGGTGTTTCCGGACTGTTTAAGTATTTGGGCTGCTCGTCCCCCAGCGTACGGGCTCCGAAAGCGACAACTTGTCCTTGCGAGTTATGAATTGGAAACATTACCCGTCCGCGAAACCGGTCGAACGGTCGGCTGTTTCGGTCTTTCCGGCTTAAGAGTCCCGCTTCTTCCATCAGGAATGGCGAAAAGCCACTCTTTTCGAGATGCTGCGTGATAAAGTCCCATCTGTCCGGGCTATATCCTAAACCAAACTCTTCAATTGTAGCAAGTTGTATGTGTCTGTTCAAGAGATAATTACGCGCCTGGACTCCATGGTCCGTATTCAGCAAAAGATGATGATATAATTTAGCCACCAGGTCGTGCGCGGCCAGCATGCTTTCTTTGCGTTTACGCGCCTTCTCATTCTCGGGAGTGCTCTCCTCTCTCGGTATATCGATGCCCGCACGCTGGGCCAGATTATGCACCGCTTCCGGGAACTCAAGGCCTTCGATTTTCATAACAAAAGAAAATACATTGCCGGACTCGCCGCATCCATAGCAACGAAAGAGCTGTTTGTCAGGATGTACAGCAAAGGAAGGGCTTTTCTCAGAATGAAACGGGCAGAGTCCGAAATAGTTACGTCCCGTTTTCTTAAGGTGGACATGTTGTCCGATAACGTCCACAATGTCATTTCCGGCACGTACCCGTTCAATCACTTCTTCAGGAATTCTTCCTGGCATATTTCTCACCTGTACTTCCTACTCGGCCTTTCAGGGTTGCATAAATGGCAACGGAATATTAATATTCGTCAAAACCTCTTAATTTCCTTCTTGTGAAAGTAAAAGTTTTCGCAGATTTTGTCGAAAATGCTCGATTTCTTCGTTGAATAGCGGACGCGGGCCTTTGCGTTTGCCCCCGGTTTTCGCCATTTGCTGCGAAATGTGGCGATTCATGAGGAGAAAAGAGATGTTATCTTTAGTATATTCTTTTCCTCTTGTCCCCAGCGCTAAACACCTTTTTCCCAATACGAGGCAAGCCAATCCGTAGTCATCGGTAA
Organism: Aneurinibacillus sp. UBA3580; assembly: GCF_002375825.1. NCBI lineage: Bacteria > Bacillati > Bacillota > Bacilli > Caryophanales > Paenibacillaceae > Aneurinibacillus > Aneurinibacillus sp. UBA3580. The sequence continues at coordinate 8,265 of NZ_DFMZ01000025.1, read as the reverse complement.
CGACGATGTCTCCCGCTTTCGCATGATTGATAATGTACATGTCAGCGGATTGATAGGCAGCATCGACGGTGATAAGGCGTGCCAGCGGATGGGATAAGGATAGGCGGTGGTTGTAGGACGCCACATAATTCACCGGTATTTCCTTGTGTTTCGCTTCTGCAAGAATAATGTCTTTGACGGGGCAAGCGTCCGCATCAACCCATATCTCAGGCATACTTTTTTTCATAATCGTAGTATTCTACATGCTAAACTGTTTTTCCTGCACATAAATTATAGTTTGTCAATTTCGAAAGTTGTCGAAACACAAGAAATGAGTAAAAAAAAGTATGCGGTTTTCTTTCCCGAAGATGCAATGCTGTCCGCTCCATTTGCTTCAAAGTCCGGCCCGCCAAACATCCGGGCTGATCAAAGAGGGAGACAGTGGCGGTCCATATTGGACTTTTCCGCAAACTCCACTAGGCAGGAAAGAAAAAGGCATATCTTTTTTCACTCATTTCTTTAAATTAAAAAAGGGACTTACCACCAAACTATGTGGTTGACTTCTCTCTATACAAAGGTTCCTTACAAAGGTTCCTTGCCACACATTGTATATATTTTGAACGGTTACCCACATTTTTTGATGTGGAGCCAGAAAAGAAAAAAGGTCTATAAACTCACAGTCAAGTTTTTGGACCTTTTTTTCATCAACCTACTTATTTGCGTTGCGCTTAATTATCTGCATGATGATGTTGGCCGTTTCTTCAACGGCTTTGTTGGACACGTCAAGCACAGGACAGCCGACTTTTTCAATGATTTTGCTTGAGTATTCGAGTTCATGCTTAATGCGCTCCATGCTGGCATAATTGGCTTCCGCGGTGAGACCGAGCGATTTGAGCCGTTCGGTGCGAATCATGTTCAACTGATCTGCATTGATGGTCAGGCCGATGCATTTCTCCTTCGCCACGAGAAACAGTTCTTCTGGCGGCTCGACTTCCGGCACGAGCGGCACATTGGCGACCTTGAAACGTTTGTTGGCCAGATACATGGACAGCGGCGTCTTTGATGTGCGGGACACGCCGATCAGAATGACATCGGCGCGCAAAATGCCGCGCGGGTCGCGTCCGTCGTCGTATTTGACCGCGAATTCAATCGCTTCGACCTTACGGAAATAGTCTTCGTCCAATTTGCGGACAAGACCCGGCCTATTGCTCGGATCCTGACCCAAATATCCCTGCAGTGCGTTGACCATCGGGCTCATAATGTCAATCGCCGTTACGTTCTCCTCTTCCGCTCTTTGGCGAATGTGCTCTTTGAGCGCGGGAATGACCAGCGTATACGCGATGATCGCTTTTGATTCGGCAGCAGCGCGAACGATTTCGTTTAGCGTTCCTTCGTCCTCTATGTAAGGAAACTTACGGATTTGTATTGGTTGACCGGCAAATTGGCTCGCTGCGGCTTTCACTACAAATTCGGCTGTCTCACCGACGGAATCGGAAACCACATAAACCGTTGCATCTTGAAAAAATGTTGGAAACATGCTTCCTCCTTCGCTACACGTGGATTTCATTGCCCAGTTCCACGAATCCCCGGGTAATGGTCGTCTTCGTAACGCGGCCTACCACTTCATAAGCGGTTTTCCCCGCCTCCACCGTCGGACGTACAACAGGAAGGGAGTCGATCTGATAATCGATTAACTTTTTTGCCGCGTCCAGCAAACTATCATCCGGCATACAAGTAATAATATTCGGCATACGGGTCATGATGATGCTGACCGGCATATCTTCAAGGTTCTGCTTGCCCAGGGCGGCACGCAGCAGATCTTTGCGTGATACGACGCCTGCTAGGTGTCCTTTACCGTTTAGCACGAACAGGGTACCCACATCCTCAAGAAAAAGGGTACAGATGGCATCGTACACGGAACTGGACTCCTTAATGATAATGGGGGGAGCTTTATAGTCCTTCACAATTTTACGATTGACTTCCTCTTTAATCAACTGGTTGCTGTCTTTTCCGGTATAAAAATACCCTACCCGCGGCCTTGCATCCAAAAATCCGGCCATTGTCAAAATCGCCAGGTCTGGACGCAGGGTGGCGCGCGTCAACGAAAGACGTTCGGCAATCTGCTCCCCTGTAATCGGCCCTTCACTCTTAACAATTTCGATGATATGTTCCTGACGCTTCGTGAGTTCTATGACTGCTCACCTCCTGCTTCGGAGTTCTATCGTGACATACTAAATCGCAGTATTTTCCACATATAGTATATACTATATAAACACAAGCATGTCCTGCAAGTAATTTTTCTTTACAGAAAATAAGAAAAGAAAAAGGACCCGTCATCCCATCTCCTAACGATCCGGGATATTTGACAGGTCCTGCGGCTTTGCTTTATCTAGGCAAATACAATCTTGCTGAAATCAGCCAGCTGAAAGACAAATGCCGCAATAGAAGCGAGGAGCGCAAGGCGGTTCGCCTTTACCTTTTCATTTTCTACCATAACCATGACATTGTCGAAGAACGCGTCAATGGAAAGTTTAAGATCAGCCATTCGATCCAGCGCCCTGGCGAAGTCTTGTCTCTCAAGAAGCTCCTGACCTTCCTGCTTCGCTGCAGTGAACGCTGTCCATAAATCGCGTTCTGCCTGTGTTTCGAACAGGGACGTATCCACTTCCTTGCTTGTTGCCTTCTGCGCCAGGTTGTTTACACGGTTGAACGATTCGACAATACCTTTAAAATTCTCATGGGCGACTGCACTCATGAGCACCTGAGCACGGGCCACTATTTCGGTTACACGGGTGGCATCGGCACTGAGTACGGCGTCGATAACATCGTAACGTACCTGCTGCTCCTGAAGCAGATTTTTCAAGCGCAGCGCAAAGAATTCGTACAAATCTTTTTTAATCTCCTCTTTGTCCCGTTTTAAGAGGGATTTGCCGTCCAAAATGGAGAGCGCCGTTTCAAATAGCACATCAAGTGAGATTGGCAGCTGTTTGTCGAGCAAAATCTGTACGATACCCGCAGCCTGTCTGCGCAGTGCATACGGGTCCTGTGAACCGGTCGGGATAATGCCAATGGCGAAACAGCCTACAACGGTATCGAGTTTATCGGCAATGCTGAGCACTGCGCCTTCATTCGTCTCAGGCAGTCTATCGCCGGCAAACCGCGGCAGATAGTGTTCGAAGATTGCACGCGCCACCGTCTCATCTTCACCGGCCAGGCGGGCGTAACGCTCACCCATAATGCCCTGCAGTTCCGGGAATTCATAGACCATCTGCGTCACGAGATCAAACTTGCTGATCGCGGCTGCTCTTTGCAGCTTTTCCGTTTCCGCTGCGGATAGTTTTGCCGCTCCGCCAATAGCAGTGGCGACTTCCTGAATGCGGCGAATTTTATCACCGATCGTACCCAGTTCCTCATGAAATACTACGTTTTCCAGACGTGCCAGCGCATCTTCGATTTTTAATTTTTGATCTTCTTGATAGAAGAAGCGTGCATCCGAGAGTCGGGCGCGCAGTACTTTTTCGTTTCCGCGCGCAACAGTTGCCAGATCCCTCTCATCTCCGTTGCGCACGGTGATAAAGTGCGGAAGCAAGTCGCCATTATCATTTTGCACCGGGAAGTAACGCTGATGTTCGCGCATGGACGTGACCAGCACTTCCTGCGGAATCTCCAGGTACTCTTCCTCAAAACTTCCATACAATACAGTCGGATACTCAACCAGATGAATGACTTCATCCAGTAACCCTTCATCAATCGGAACGGTCCACCCTTTTTCTGTTTCCAGATCTTTAATTTGTGCCAGGATGCGCTGTTTTCTTTCTGCCGGATCAACCAGGACGTATTGTTCCGCCAAGGCACTCACATAATCTTCCGGCTTTTCGATTTGTACCGGACGACCCAAAAAGCGGTGGCCCTGCGTTTCTTTCCCCGCTTTAATGCCGGTGATCTCCATCGGGATAACATCTGTGCCAAACAGCGCTACCAGCCAGCGGATCGGACGGACAAAGCGCAGGTCGTATGCACCCCAACGCATATTTTTCGGAAATGATAGCCCTGTAATAAGCTCTTGAAGCTGCGGAAGCAGGTCTGCCGTCGGCTGTCCCGCCTGGTGCTTGCGGGCAAACACATACTCAACACCGCCTACTTCCTGCAGGTATAAATCTTCCGGAGTCAGTCCCTTGCCGCGGGCGAAACCGAGCGCCGCTTTCGTCCATTCACCGTTTTCGTCGACTGCAATTTTTTTAGCCGGACCGCGCAGTTCTTCGTTGATGTCTTCCTGTTGTTCGTTTACGTCTTTCACCATAACTGCAAAGCGGCGAGGTGTTTCATAGCTTACTACTTCCCCGTAGGAAATACGGTTGGCACCGAGCCATTTCTCTACTTTTTCTTTTAATTGTTCACATGCGCCCACGACAAAACGGGCGGGCATTTCTTCCGTTCCTATCTCTAAGAATAACGTTCTGCTCATGACTTAAACCTCCTTCTTCAACATCGGGAACCCGAGTTCTTCCCGTACCTGATAGTATGTTTGCGCTACTTCGCGAGCCAGGTTGCGCACCCGGGCGATATAGCCGGTACGTTCGGTAACGCTGATAGCGCCGCGTGCGTCGAGCAGGTTGAATGTATGGGAACATTTCAGCACATAGTCATATGCGGGAAGCACGAGTTTCTGCTCCATGCAGCGTTTCGCTTCGGTCTCATATGTGCTGAAAAGATCAAACAGCATTCTGGCATCAGATACTTCAAACGTATATTTGGAGTGCTCATATTCGGCCTGCTTGAATACATCGCCGTACGTAAATCCGTTCACCCATTCAAGGTCGAATACGTTCTCTTTGTCCTGAATATAAGAGGCGAGACGCTCAAGACCGTATGTAATCTCTACGGCAACCGGGTTACAATCGATGCCGCCCACCTGCTGGAAGTAGGTAAACTGAGTGATTTCCATGCCGTCAAGCCACACTTCCCAGCCGAGTCCCCAGGCTCCGAGCGTCGGGGATTCCCAGTTGTCCTCGACAAAGCGAATATCGTGCTGCAGCGGGTCGATCCCCAGCCCGCGCAGGCTATCAAGATACAGTTCCTGAATGTTATCGGGTGACGGCTTCATGATGACCTGGAACTGGTGATGCTGATACAGGCGGTTCGGGTTCTCGCCGTAGCGGCCGTCCGCCGGGCGGCGGGAAGGCTCCACGTAAGCTACGTTCCACGGCTCAGGGCCGATGGAGCGCAAGAATGTCATCGGGTTCATCGTACCGGCGCCTTTTTCGACGTCGTACGGCTGGACGATAAGACAGTTTTGCTTTGCCCAGAAGTTTTGCAACGACAAGATAATGTCCTGGAAGTTCATAATCGTACCTCTCTTCTATAAAATTTTGAGTTAGGAATTTGAAGGTGCAGGGTGTACTGGTTTCTTTTCTGTAAAGAGATTGAACTCTCGAAACGGAAAATAAAAAACTCCCGTCCCTATGCAGCTAAAAAGAATTCATGCTACATAGGGACGGGAGCTTGGTTCCCGCGGTTCCACCCTATTTGAACGGTTTACCCGGTGTGTCCTGCGATTGGGTGCACAGCAAACGCATAAACCGCTCCACTCTTGCATACATATACGCTCGGGAGCGCCATTCGCCAGCGCGCACTACCGGGCTTGCACCGTCCCCGGCTCGCTTTCAGGTACACGTACCTGGCTACTTCTCTCCTTCATTGCGTAGTATTCAATTCATTGGATTTTGTAGATAAATATAAACGATTGCTTCCGTACTTGTCAACTTTTGTTCTCAGACTGCTCTGGCGCCGGACTGAGTCCCATCTGTTCCAATTGATCCAGGAAGCGACGCGACTTTAAATACAATCCTGTATAATCTTCCAGGAATGCATACAGAACACGGCGCAGCTGCTCCTTCGTCTCCTGCTTCACATTGATATTACCAAGCTGCGGCATATTGATATGCTGCAGCAAACGAAGAATTCTGACTGTACCAGGACCGACCGCCATAAGCGACGGATCGCCGCGCTGGCATGACTGACAGATAAAGCCGCCCTCACGGATGCTGACAAAGAAGGGCGCATCAGAAACACCGCAGCTCATACACACATCAAATTGCGGTCGACATCCGGCTACATACAGCATTTTCATCTCGAAAAGACGGGCGATGATGTCCGGGTCTTTACCTTCTTCCATCCACTTTAGCGCATGCAGCATCATCTCGAACAAATAATTGTTCGGCTCTTTGTCTTCCGTCAGGCGATCGAGCAGCTCCGTCAGATAGACCGCATAGGCCGTCTTCGTCAAATCTTCGCGGACAGCGCGGAATGAATGAATTAAATCCCCTTGCTGGAGCGAACCCATGCCCGAGCCAGCCCGGTAAAGAAAATAGCCGTACGTAAACAATTGCGATACGGCTGTAAAACGGCTTTTCGATTTTTTTGCGCCGCGGGCCATAATGCTGATCTTCCCCGCTTCACGCGTATAAACGGTCAAAATCTTGTTCGCCTCACCGTAATCGGTGGTGCGTACGACAACCCCTTCCGCCTTTCCAATCATCCGTATATTCTCCTCTATCGGCTGTCTTTACTTCATGCGCGAATGTTCTTCCGCAACGATGCCGTCCTTAGGCTCAATCATATCATCTAGGAATAACGCATCTTCATCTTCCGTATACAATAAATAGGCATCGATACTACCGGTCTGGGCAAAATAGTGCCAGAAAAAGTCCTTCATCATTCGTATCCACCCTTTCGGAAAAGATAAAGCATAAGTGACGAAACCCTACAATTAGCTTGGTCCGGGGCAATCAGCCTTATCCATTGGAAGTTTTACCAGCCCGGCGGCTATGCTTCATCATCGTAAAAGCCGAAATTCTTAAATAAATTTTCCTGGTTGCGCCAGTCTTTCTTTACTTTAATCCACAGGTTCAGATACACTTTCGTACCTAACAGACGCTCAATATCTTCCCTGGCCCGCATACCGATTTCCTTCATCATCGATCCCTGTTTACCGACAAGAATTCCCTTCTGCGTAGGTCGTTCTGTATAAATTGTAGCATAAATATCGATAAGATGCTCATTATCTTCACGCGGTTTCATCTGTTCTATGACAACAGCGATGGAATGCGGCACTTCTTCCCGGGTTAAATGCAGAACTTTCTCGCGAATAAGCTCCGCTACGACGAATCGCTCCGGATGATCCGTAATCTGGTCTGCAGGATAATACTGCGGCCCTTCCGGAAGGCGGGCAAGCAATTGCTCCATTAAGCGATTTACGTTATTTCCCTGCAGCGCAGATACCGGCACGATTTCTTCAAACGGATACAGCTCTTTGTACTGATCGATGAACGGAAGAAGCTCGTCCGGATGCACTTTGTCGATTTTGTTGATGACAAGATACACCGGCGTCCTCACTTCTTTTAACTTCTCAATGATATACTCGTCGCCCGGGCCGAGTTTCTCCGACGCGTCGACAAGGAACAGAATAACATCCACTTCGCGCAGCGCGTTCTCGACCGTCCGGTTCATATAATTGCCGAGCTTCGACTTCGGCTTATGCACACCCGGCGTATCGAGAAAAATAATCTGCCCTTCCTCCGAAGTATAGACGGCGCGGATTTTATTCCGCGTCGTCTGAGGTTTATCCGACATGATTGCGACTTTTTGTCCGACGATATAGTTCATCAGCGTCGACTTCCCGACATTCGGGCGGCCAACGATGGCTACGAATCCTGATTTGTATCCTTTGTTATCCATGTAAGTCCTCCTGGTTAAACGCTCCGGGCAAGAGTTCTGCCACGGTCATAATCTGGGTGTCCCCTTTCATGTTGCTCATTATCACTTCCATCTGCGGCGGGCACAGCTCGGAGATGACCTGGCGGCAGGCACCGCACGGAGAGCACGGTCCCGGCGTGTCGGCCACTACAGCAAGGCGCGCATATTCATGATCGCCTTCCGCGTATGCTGCAAACAATGCCGTTCTTTCCGCACAATTGCACAATGAATATGCGGCATTCTCAACATTACATCCGTGATATACTTTGCCTTCCTTAGTGAGCAGAGCCGCGCCTACTTTAAACTTAGAATACGGCGTATACGCTTTCTCACGTGCTTTTATTGCTTCTTTTATCAGAGCCTGATTATCCATGTTACTCGTCCTCCTTTTTTTCCGGGCGAAAACGCTCAACCAGAAGCCATACAACAAAGATAAACATCAGCGCAGCCACAAGGAAAAACACGGCATCTCCCCGCTCCTCTATATGTATTACCCTTCTTTCCCCGTTTTGTATAAACTGCAAGAGCGGT
>NZ_DFMZ01000024.1:71974-83938 GCF_002375825.1 Aneurinibacillus sp. UBA3580 | reverse complement strand
TGGTGGTTTTCTGTGAAAATCATTCCCTCATTCTTTTTCAACTGCTTCTACAAGATCTGCTTTTTTATTTCCTGAGTGGAAGAGGAGAGAGAAGCTCCCACTTTTTCTTCTTTTAAAAGCAGTGCGCAAGTAGCAGCCACAGCAGATGCCAGGGCGAAAAAGATAAAGACGTTACCGAAATCCTGAGCTCCGTCCACCGTGACTTTTACTAAATAACCGGCTACTAAAGGAGAAACAAATGAACCAAGCTGGCCTATGCCATTGGAAATTCCTGTAGCTCTCCCCACGACTTCCTTTGGATAACGTTTCTGTAAATAAGCATAAACGGAGCCAAAATTCAAATTAACAAAGAAGCCAACGAGTAACAGCAAACCTAATAACAAGCCGGTCTGGCCTTTTTCCAGTGAACCGAGCAGCCAGAGAACAGGGATACTTCCAAGATAGGCAATAATCCCAACAGGTTTCATTCGATGCAATACTTTATCCATTAACCAGCCACCTAATAACATTGCGAGGATTGCGACAACATAAGGCGCAGAAGCAAACAGACCCATTTCCTTGATATTTAATCCATGCTGCTTCACAAGGAAGGTAGTTAACCAGGTTGTTGTTCCCCAATATACAGCCAGCTGACAAAAAAGCAGGAGTGTATACAGATAAAAAGAGGGATCCCGCAGGAAAATGGATGCGCTTACACCTTTTACCTGAGAAGTACCTGATTCTTCATCCGCAATGCTTTCCTGGCTTTCTGCCGTAATATGATTATATTCTTCCTGTTTTAAACGTCCTTTGTCGAGCATTTGTTTCGGTGTATCTGAAACGAAGTACCAGAGAATAAATATACCAATCAAACCAGGAATCGCGAGAAGATAAAATACAGGTCGCCATTCACCACCAAAAAGATAAAAAGAAACAGTCGTAATAATAACAGGGACAATGGCGGGGGCTACTGCCCATGACGTGGTAAAAAACGAAACGGAACGCCCGCGCTCAGCAAGCGGGAACCAGTTATTAATGGTACGAAGAGCTGGAGCAAAATGATGGCCCTCCCCTAACCCAAGCCCAATACGCAGGGCTATAAACTGGCCGAATGACTTAACCATCCCGGTTAAAGCAGTAACGAGTGTGAATACAATAATAGCGATGTTCATAACTTTTTTCGGTCCAATTTTATCCGCAAGAAATCCAGCTGTCACCTGTGCTAATGAATATGCGAAAAAGAAAACAGAAGCAAGCTGTCCCACCTGTACGGGTGTTAGATTTAAATCCTCCTGGATAAAGGGAAGGAAGGTGAGTACGGCTAACCTATCAAAATAATTAATAATGTAAAGCAGCCATAGGGTAACAAGAACCATATGGCGATATCCCCATGCTTTTTTCGCGAGTTGTTGCATATTTCTACCGCCTCTCTATTTTAAGTAGACTAATAGCGCGTGTCTTCTCAGCAGCTGACGCGTTTTGCATTTACTAGACGATTGTTTGTCCAGCGCGGCACAATTGGTATGATGCCTGATTGGCCGGCATAGGTAACAGCTTTGCTAAAACCGAGCTCTGCGAGCAGACAACCTGTTTCTGTGTCTTTAAATACCTCAGTGATCCTGTGAGATTGAGATTCGTATAATTGAAAAGCCGCTTTTGCTGAATCTGTCAGTTTCCATGACAGGTTGTTTTCTTTTATAAGTTCGGAAATTAAGTAGCCGGCACTTAAAAAATCTTCAAGGGAAAAGCGATTATCAGAGCCGGCGCAAACGATCAAAACGGAGCTGGTGTCCTGTTCTTTCTTAATGTGGCTTGCTACCGCTGGTCCATTTAACATAGAGGAAGTATAGACACTTTTTGCTGCGGAACACTTTTGAACAGCAACTGTTCCGTTTGTTGTGGACAAAACAATAGATTTATCCGATAGATCTCTTTTCAACAGTTCGACCGGATCAGGGTTCTGGAACCCTTCTAACGTGTGACCGCCTTTTTCACCACATAAAACATAGCTTGCTTCTGTAAGTGTTTCGCATGCCAGGAGTGCCTCTTGCTCGTTTAGGACAGGAATCACTTCTTTTGCGCCGTGGTGAAGAACAGCCGCAATGGTTGAGGTCGCAAGTAGAGCATCGATAACAACAGCTGTACAGTCGGTCAGTTTTTCCCTATTAATATCTTCCTTGCGTGTTAATACATGTATTTTTCTCATATCGTCCTCTATAGTAACTCTTTATTTTTTGCCCGTAACGCTTGATGCATGAGATTATGAATCCCTTCGCCAAGTTTGGCGAATCGGTCGTCTTTCGCTTCCCCTTTTTTCCAGCGATAGTAGATTTGTTGCAGAACGACACCGATCTTGTAAAAAGCAAATGTTAAATAATAGTCAATGTTGGATAGATCACGTCCGCTTTTTTCTGCGTAAAGCTGTACAAACTCGCGGCGTTTAATAAAGCCTGGATTAACGGTAACGGATGTAAGACCGGTTTCGCCTTCTCCGGGCTCTGTCCAATAAGCGAGACTGCAGCCCACATCGGTTAAAGGATCGCCTATTGTACACATTTCCCAATCAAATACAGCAACTGCTTCCCTTGGATTATCTGGAGAAATCATCATATTATTAAGCTTGAAATCATTATGAACGATGGATGGAGCAGGAGAGGCAGGGAGTTGTTTGATAAGCCACTGCTCGATTTCAGGTACAACAGCCATCTCTTCTGTTTTTGCATGATGATATCGTTTAATCCAGCCCTGTACTTGCCGTTCAAGGTAGCCCTGAGGTTTCCCTATAGTAGCAAGACCCGCTTTTACATAGTCAATATTGTGCAAGAAGACCAGTGTATTGACAACGGTTTCGGATACAATTCGGGCATACTCCTTGTTTCCTACATGTTCGGGAGGTAAGGTGTCATCCAAGACAATTCCGTTCTTCTTTTCCATAATGTAAAAATGCTTATCTGAAATAGTCGGATCCTCACAGTAAAGATATGGTTTTGGCGCTAACGGAAACACCGGGTTTATCTTTTGAAGAATGGTAAACTCCCGTTTCATATCATGGGCTTTGGGAGGAATTTGGCCAAAGGGAGGCCGTCTGAAAACGGCTTCCCAATCCCCGATTTTAAGCAGATAGGTTAAATTCGAATATCCTGCCGAAAACTGTTTGACCTGCATAGGTTCATTAGAAAGATTCTCAATGTGAGAGCGAATATAATGCTCAATGGCTTTCCAGTTAATTTCCCTGTCTCGCCGGCTAAGATTGGTTTGATTCATCGAGTGACTCTCTCCTTTTTGAATGCTTTCAGTACTTGCTTAGCAACAACCATTCGATGTACTTCATCGGCACCGTCATAAATACGAGCAGAGCGCGCCTCGCGGTAGAATCCTTCTAACGGTGTATCCCCCGTAATACCAAGCGCACCGTGAACCTGGATGGCGCGGTCGATAACATCATGAAGAACTTTGGCTCCAAAGAATTTGATAATGGAGATTTCTTTACGGGCCTGATCGCCCTGGTCCATTTTCCAAGCAGCATGCAATGTTAATAGACGTGCTGCTTCGATTTCGGCAGCAGAGTCAGCGATGAAATTTTGAATCGTTTGGAATTCCGATAACGTTTTACCGCGTGTCGTTCTCTTTGTGGAATACTCAATCATAAGGTCGAAACTTCTCTTTGCCACACCGATCCAACGCATAGCATGTGTGATTCTCCCCGGACCAAGACGTAATTGAGCCAGCTTAAAGCCTTCTCCACGTTTCCCCAACAGATTTTCTTTAGGGACACGACAGTTTGTATAGCGTACTTCACAATGACCGCCGGCAAAATGATCTCCCATAACTGGCACTTCTCTTACGATTTCAAAGCCCGGGTTGTCCGCATCAACAATAAACATGCTGAAACGCTCATGGGGCGCTGCATCCGGATCGGTCATCGCCATTACAATGGAAAAGGAAGCGCCAATGGCACCGGTTGTAAACCATTTATGGGCGTTAATTACCCATTCGTCACCGTCAAGTTCTGCGCGAGACTGCAGCATTGTAGGATCGGATCCGGATACTTCTGGTTCAGTCATTGCAAAACAGGAGCGAATCTCTCCGTTTACTAATGGCATTAAGTATTTTTCTTTTTGTTCTAGAGTGGCAGCGTGCCATAAAATTTCTGAGTTTCCGGCATCAGGGGCCATTGAACCGAAAATATAAGGAGCAATGGGACTTCTTCCAATAATCTCGGAAAGTAAGCCTAAAGAGACGAATCCCATTCCCATTCCGCCTACTTCGCCTGGCATGTGTCCGGCCCATAAACCTAAATCTTTAACCTTTTCTTGAAGCGGTTTCAAAATTTCATCAGGCAACCCGCGATGCGGAACCATATGTTTTTCGTTTGGATATACATACTCATCCATAAATGCAGCAGCCTTATCAATCATCTGTTGCTGTTCCGGTGTGGGGCTAAAATCGAACACAACACTCACTCCTTAGGGATTTTTATTCTCAAGCATGTATTAAAGCAAAAATAATGCCAATAAAATAATGCCGTTTTTACCGGGATAGCAGGGGAAAGCGATGAAAAAAGGAATCAATCATTGAAAAAGATAATCAATTCATAAATACACATATATTTAGAATATTTAATATTAAAGGAATTACTTAAATAGTGCAGAAAGAAAAATGATTCAACAAAAGCTAGCTGAGCATAGAACCACACGGAAAACAGTGAAGGTGCCAGGGGTTAGCCGGTCATCTCTTGTAAAAAAAGATACAAAGACCAGACATAAAATAAAGCGGTTACAAGTTCAGGTTAGTGTCAGGCATTATTTGATTCCAACTGGAATCAAATAACGTTGGACTGAGGAGCGACATGAAGCTTCTTTTTCAGACTTTTTTTATATTAATATGTTTATTACTGTGTCCAGGATTTATGGCATAACAATTGCTTAACCATTAAATGAGAGAAAGTTGACAAGATTTTGACTGTAGAAAGGAAGGGTATGATGCAAATCCCGAGTTTTAATTTAACAGGAAAGATAGCACTTGTGACGGGCGGTAGCAAAGGAATTGGATTCGGTATGGCTCATGCGTTAGGGGCGTATGGAGCTCAGGTTATTATAACAAGCCGTGGAGTAGAAGAAGGGCGGATGGCACAAGAACAGCTGCGAGAAGCCGGCTTTGAAGCCACCTATATATCCTGTGATGTGACAAAAAAACAACAAATAGAAAATGTAGTAGAAACTGTCGTCAAGGAGTTCGGTTCCATTGATATTCTTATCAACAATGCGGGGATGAATATTAGAAAACTATTAATTGAAGTCGAAGAAAGCGACTGGGATCAAGTACTGAATGTGAATCTTAAAGGGATTTTCCTCATGGGCCAGGCTGTTGCACAGCAAATGATCCAACAAAAAAGTGGAAGGATTATAAATATCTCTTCTATTCTAGGAACCATTGGTATGCCTTACCAAACGTCTTATGCAGCTAGTAAAGGGGGGATTAATCAGCTTACGAAGGTATGGGCTGAAGAGCTGGCTCCTTATAACATTACCGTTAACGCTGTTGGTCCTGGTTATATAAGAACCCCCATGACGGATGGATGGTTAAGTGATTCGGTCAGGTATCAGAATATTGTTAATAATACAATGCAAAAAAGAGTGGGTGAGCTTACAGATTTAGCAGGTCCGATTGTCTTTTTAGCTTCCGATGCATCAGCCTATGTTACAGGCCAGGTGTTAAATGTAGATGGCGGATGGACCGCTCGATAAAACCATAGGTCAGGTGGTAATGACATGAAAATTGTAACAGAAAACCACTTTAATCGAACAATCAAAGTGTTTAAAGACAGACCCGGAAACTTAATGGAGATGCTTGAAAAAACGAAGGCTGCCTTTCCTGATAAGGAAGCGCTAGTATCACAAAATGAGCGTCTTACTTATCGGGAGTTATACGATAGAGTAGAATCAATTGCCGGAAACCTCCATTATTCATACGGTATCCGGAAGGGTGACCGAGTTGCTTTACTCGTCGGCAATACTATTGAATTTGTCCTTCTTGTTTTTGCCTGTGCCAGAATTGGAGCCATTGTTGTTACATTGAATACGCGCCTACAGGAAACAGAGCTATCGTATATGATTACTCATTCAGGAGCGGATATCCTGCTTTTAGATGATGAATTCATTGATACAGTGGAAAACATGAGAAGTAAATCGATGATTCAAAACGTTAAACACTTTTTCTTAATTGGCGATGTAAAAGCAAGCAAAAGAGACTATTTACCTTTTGAAATGTTAGAGCAAAAAGAAGTGCCACCGCAAATAGAAGTATCGGAAGATGATCCGCTGTTTATTATGTATACTTCCGGAACAACAGGTTTGCCAAAAGGCGCGATAGGCAGTCACCTGGGTGTCATTCATAGTGTAATGAATTATGAATTTATACTTAAGAGCAATCATCAGACAAAAACGCTCATTGCGATTCCGCTATTTCATGTAACCGGCTTGATAGGACAGCTTCTTCACATGATAAAAGTAGGTGGAACCTCTGTCATTATGAGGAAATATAAGACTGCGGAGTACATTCGATTGATTTCCGAGGAGAAGATTACATTTTTATTTAGTGTTCCAACGATTTATGTGATGGTGCTTTCCCATCCTGACTTTTCTAAATATGCCTATCACTCGGTTACTACTATTGCTTACGGCGGAGCGCCAATGTCTGAAGAAACGATTTCTGGTTTGCAAAAGGCATTCCCAGGGGCTTCTCTGCATAATGCTTATGGTGCTACGGAAACCTCCTCACCGGCTACTATTATGCCCCTGGGGTATCCGAAGGAAAAAATCCGCTCAGTTGGATTGCCTGTTCCGGTTGCAGAAGTGAAAATACTGAGTGAGAATGGAGAACCCTGTGAAGCAGGAGAAGTAGGCGAACTTCTTATTAAAGGGCCGATGGTAGTTGAGGGCTATTGGGACAATGAAAAAGCCAACCGAAGATCATTTGTGGATGGTTACTGGTACTCGGGTGATCTGGCAAAGATTGATAAAGACGGATATGTATATATTATGGATCGTATAAAAGATATGATTAATCGTGGGGGAGAGAAAATCTTTTCCGTAGAAGTTGAAAATATTTTGTATAATCATCCAAAAGTTTTGGAAGCAGCAGTCATTGGTTTTCCAGACAAAATTTTTGGTGAAATTGTGAAAGCGTTTATCGTGCCGAAAGAGAAGACAGAAATTGATGAAGAAGAGATTAAACAATTTGTCCGGGAAAGATTAGCCGACTATAAAGTTCCAGCGGTAGTAGAGTTTATTTCAGAATTGCCCAGAAATCCGGGTGGGAAAATAATTAAAGCTAAACTAAAAGAGATGTAATATCTGTTGATGGAGCTGCTTATGCTGCTCCTTTTATTTTTTATCTAATTGAAGAGGGCAAAGTAGCGATGGATTATCTTATTACACTGCCACGTCCCCGTCAGCGCAGCCATGCGGCTTTCGCCTCCGTCGCCGGGAAAATTCTTGAGCGCATTATGGGGGCGGACGAAACGGCTAAAGTTGCCGATGTTGCCGTTAGTTCTCATTAAAGATGTCCGATATCATAAGATACGCTCTCAAAAATAAGTAGGCTGTCGAATTTCTCGACAGCCCGCGAGTACTGTTTGAATTAGCTCGACGCATTTTTGACTTTATTTAAATCAGGTTTCTGGCCGTTCATCAGATCTGCTTGTTCAAGCGCATACGCCGCATGTAAGATAACGTCTTCTTTAAATGGAGCTCCAATGATCTGCAATCCTACAGGCATGCCGTCACTGCATCCGCACGGAACGCTGATGGCTGGCAGTCCTGTAAGGTTTTCAGGACCGGTAAACCGGATGACGTGATCCAAGAAATTAATTTCTTTGCCATTGAGCAGCATAGAGGTTTGTCCAATAAGCGGAGGAGTGAAGGGAAGTGTGGGTGTAATCAGTACATCAACCTGCTGGAATGCTTTTGCAAAATCAAGGTTTAGCTGATGACGAATTTGTTGTGCCTGCAGGTAATCGACAGCGGAGACCAGCTCTCCTAATTCAAGAAGAATGCGCACATCATCCCCGAAATCTTGTGAACGATCAACTAGATTTTGATGATGTATGGCACTTGCCTCCGAAGTAATCGTAATCATTTCTGCAAACGCTGCATACTCCAGGGAAGGGATTTCGATGGGGACTACTTTGGCGCCCATTTCTGTTAGCGTCTGAATTCCTTGACGAACAAGTTTTTCTACATTCGCGTCGACATCATGGAAAAAGTAACTTTCATTGACGCCGATGACGAGATCATTTACATCTTCTGTCAATGCAGCCGTATAAGACGCGGCTGGAATGTTTGCGCAGGTCGGATCTTTATCATCATATCCTGCAATGACTTCTAACATGATGGCAGCATCTCTGACTGTTTTAGTCATAGGTCCAATATGATCTAACGACCAGGCCAGGGGGAAGCAGCCGTATTTACTGACCCTTCCGTGTGTAGGTTTAAGTCCGACGATTCCGCATGCCGAAGAAGGAATACGGATCGATCCGCCTGTATCGGTACCGAGAGACGCGATCGTCATGTCAGCAGCAACAGCAGCCCCCGATCCCCCGCTTGATCCACCGGGAATTTTCTCTAAGTCCCACGGATTGCGGCATGGACCAAAGTGCGGATTCGTTGTTGTAGCCCCCCAGGCGTATTCATGCATATTGAGCTTTCCTGTAAAAATAACACCGGCTTCTTTTAGCCTGGAAACGACGGTCGCATCATAGGACGGAACGAAATCTTTATGAATTTTCGAACCCATCGTGACGACTTCATTTTTAAAATAAAAAATATCTTTTAGCGCCATCGGAATGCCGTGAAGTGGACCGCGATAGTCACCGTTCATGATCTCTTGCTCGGCATTTTTCGCTGCAACTATGGCAGCCTCTGCATCGATTTGAATGTAAGCATTGATTTGCTTGTTATAGCGCTCTGTTTGGTGAAGAACCGCTTCTGTGATTTCAACAGGGGAGATTTCTCGGTCGCGAAGGAGAGGAGCCAGAGTTTCGATGGATTGGGATGCGAGTTCATGTCTCATTTAGTTGTCTCCTTTACTCGGTGGCATAAGGCGATATCAAAGTCCTTCAACTGCGCTTTGCTCGCTTGTTGTTGTAGAGAAAGAATCGATTGCCACTGGGTTACAAGAACAGAATAATCTTCGTCAGGGGCCTGAACACCTTTCGCCTGTAAAACAGTACGAATCATTTGCTCCAATCTTTTCATCTCCTTTAATTGATAGTGCAAGTTCTATAATACAGAATATAATAAAAATTCTATCAAATGTAAATGGAAAATACCCAGAAGGAGAAGTTAGCCCTTCTTCGCTAAAGCAACTGACCTGGTTAAATCCAGGTCAGTTGCTCTGCTGTGTTCTATAAGCCTGCTTGTTTTATTTCATATTAATCGTTCGATGCTGCTATCTTTGAAAAAAGGAAAACCATTTTTCAAATCCTTTTGTGCCATGTTTTTGTTGTACAGTATCAGGCTCGTATGGTTCATAAGCAAGTGGAACTTTCGTGACTTTACTTGTCCATTCGTCCAGGGCAACCAAATCGTCCTTATTTACTTGACGCAATGAATTTTTTCCGAGAGCCCGAATGGCAACCTTCATTTCTTCAACACAGGAGGTGAAAAAATTCTCTAAGTATTTTGCCGCTTCTTCTTCATCGAATTCATCTGCCATACTACCGGGGTAAAAAACAAGTTGCGTGGGCGGTTCCCATGGGATGGCCTTCGTTACCTGAACATGGGTCATTGCCCATATGAGGGCAGTTCCCATAAATACCGCATCAGCTCCTAAAGCAAGGGCTTTCAGACATTCCCCCGGGTTAAAAAATCCTCCTCCGATCAAGAGACTAATCCTGTCTTTTACCCCCTGCTTTTCAAGATAATCTGCAGCTCGGGATAAAGCATAAATCGTAGGAAGCCCAAAATCATCTTCTAAGATGGGCGGGCCTCCTTTTGTTCCTGCTTGCCCTCCATCAATGCTAATAAAATCAACATCTCCTTGAATCGCTACTTCTAAGTCGGCTTCCAGTGTGGCGCTGGCGCAAATCTTAACTCCAATAGGAACTCCTTCTGTCACTTTACGAAGCCTATTTACCAAAGGTTTAAGATCCTGCGGTTTATTTATTTCCTGGTGGCGGGCAGGGACTACAACTTCACCCGGTGGCACCTGTAAAACATCTCTCGCCCTGCCTTCTAGAAACTCAGGAGGAATAAAACTGGCGGAACCAGCAGTAGCGCCCTGGCCGATATGAATTTCAATTGCATCTGCTTGTTTTAGAATTTCGGGTTCTTTTGACCAGGTTGCCGAATTATATTGAAGGATTAAATACTTAGAGTTAGCCCTGTCTTCAGGCAAAAAACCTCCTTCTCCCGTATTGGTGGCTGTGCCAACAGCGGCAGTTCCCTTAGCCATGGCTATTTTCATCTTTTCGCTTACGCCGATTCCATAGCCCAGGGCGGCCGACACCAGGGGGATATTGAGAGTTAATGGCTTTTTTGCCTTTGGCCCGATTGTGACCTTCATATCGACAGGAGCCTTTTCATGAGTGGGCAGAACAGCCAGTTGAGCGGGTGAAAAGATAAGACCATCAAAGTTGAGAAATTTACGAGGGCTGCCAAACGGCCTTTCGATAATTTTTCCTGAATCAGCACGCAGGCTATTTTCGATTACCATTGTCGGGTTTATTCTCGTCATGGCTGTTACCATTTCCCATATATTTTCGGGGTAACGCTCTGACATTAACCGTTTTGTGAAGCGACCTATGATCAATTTAATTAAAGGTCTCGCAAAAATAACGGCAAATATTCCTGTACAAATCATTGCCGTAAATGATGCAGTAAAGGCTCCGAGCCAAAATGAAGATATGTCGTTTTCCATCGTACACTACCTCTTTGTGTGAAGATTATACAGAAATAAATGATTACATACATTAGATATAGGGTTATTTTCTCGTTCTTTTTCCTTATTTATACGTTAGAGTCACCCACAACACCTGTAATAAGACATTATGTTTCTTTGCATACTAGGTAACAAAATCGTATGCGGAGGTATAATTGATGCGAATCGTCATTTTGGGTGGAGGATTTGGCGGACTCAATGCTGCTCTGTTACTTGGAAAAGCACTCCAATCAACTCCTCATGAAATTGTTTTGCTGAGTGATGCCCCCTGCTTTTTATTTCGTCCTTCCCTGATCTGGGTTCCTTTTAACAAGAGACAAATCAAAGAAATATCCTTTCCGCTTAACGAGATATTACAGAAAGTAAGAGTCCAGTTCATGCAAAAAAGGGTCGTATCGATTCTACCAAAGGAAAAACAGATACTTTGTGAAAATGGGACCCGGCTTATATACGATTACTTAATTATTGCTACGGGGGCCGTTCCGGCTTGGGAACAAATCGAAGGATTAAAAGGAAATACAGCATCCGTTTACAATGCGCACGCTGCATTACAAACGAAAAGACGAGTAGGAGAAATAAAAGTCGGACAACCGATCGTGATTGGAGTTGCACAACAAAACTCTTCACAGGGCATGGCTTATGAATTTTTGTTCGAATTACATGCTTTTCTACACGAGCGGAATGTTCAGTGTCCCATTACCTTTTTTACATATGAAAAAGAATTATTTAATCATAAAGGAAAAAAGGTTACATTGATTTTAGAAAAGCACATGAAGGAAAAACAGATTTCTCATTACAGCGATGTGTCGATCACAAAGGTAGAACCGGGCTGCTTGCAGTTAAGCAATGGCGTATCGCTTCCTTACTCCTTTTCTTTGATTTTACCTCCTTACAAGGGAGCAGAGTTCATTTTTGCTTCGCCGGATCTAGATCATGAAAATGGTCTGCTTGTAACGAATAAAGGTCTCCAATCCACCCAGTGGGAAAATATTTATGTTGTGGGGGATGCAAATGCAATGAAAGAGTATAAATCCGGAAGAGCGG
>NZ_DFMZ01000024.1:50934-71865 GCF_002375825.1 Aneurinibacillus sp. UBA3580 | reverse complement strand
AAGAGCGGCTGAGGTACAGGGAAAGATCGCAGCCAGGAATATTTTGAACCGCATACAAGGACACTCCCGGCAACAGGAATATCATCCTGATATGCTGTACGTTATGGAACTTGGTACGGATGGAGGCATGTTCGTCATAAGGTACCCGGGTTCGCGCGAAGGCACGCCTTATTTTGAATGGGCAGTAGACGGATATCTTCCTCACTTGATGAAACTTGCGTTTGAAAAGTATTATAGCTGGAAATTAAGCTGAACAGTTTTTTGGGGAAGGGGAGAGGATGATTGATTTCGTTAGATCGTATGTAGCCCGAAAATTAGGAGTAGAGAAAAACAAGGGACAGTGTATATGCCATCCCTTTGCTTTTATCCAATAATAATTTTTCCTTCAGGATTGCGATAATGTTTTTTGTTGCGATCCCAGCTTAAAGCAAAAGCGATGTATGCATGGAAAGCCTTTTTGTCTTTTTATATTCTACAAGTTCAGCAATGACCACGAAGCCGATCCCCCCTGCGACAATCAGTGTCATAATGACGATGTTGACTACAGGATCATCTACAAAGAGAGTTAAGCTTCTAAAATGTCCAAAAAGATCAAACCCTGCGTTATTAAAGTTAGACACCGAATGAAAAAGGCCAAAATAAAAGCTTTTTTGCCATCCCATGTCCGGAAGCCAATATAAACCTAAGATAAGGGTACCTATCCCTTCAAAAATGACAGTAAAAAGAATCACATGGCGGATAAGACGAATAATTCCCCCAACAGTGAGATGGTTAAGCGATTCCTGAATAAGCAGCCGCTGTCGAAGCGTAATTTTTTTTCCCAGTATCAACACGAAAAGGGAAGCGACTGTCATAAAACCCAGCCCGCCTATTTGAATAAGGCTTAAAATAACGAGTTGTCCAAAATGTGTAAAGGTGGTGCCTGTATCAACAACAACGAGACCTGTCACACAAGTGGCAGAGGTGGCTGTGAACAGAGCGTCTACAAAAGATAGTCCTTCTCCATTTGTGGTGGAGATAGGCAGTGTTAATAATAATGCGCCGAATAAGATAAGCGCTCCGAATCCCATCACAAAAAGTTGAGGCGGACTTATCCAAGAAGCGATTTTTTTAAATTCATTTTTAAGTCGCATTGTTTTTTCTCCACGTTCAGTTTTTTACTTTTTCTTTATAATATTTCCTTTTTTTATCCATTTATAATGTAAAATGTGATAAGATGTGATTGAGGTTCTGTCTTCACGGAATCTCAATTTTTTTATTTGTGAGGAGGACAAAACGTGAAAATGAAAAACAAATTTTGCAATCAGTTAAATCCAGGTAAGGGGGTTATCTACGATGAACCATAGTCTTACCTACTATCCTTTACGAAAAAGTTTAATTAAGCAATTAATCTTTATCGAAGAGAACATGGTTGAGCTTTTAGATTTATATGTATCTTCTACTTTTGTCCACGACAGAGATTTTAATTTTTTCAAACGATATATAGCAGAAGTAGAAGAGTTTCTATCTGGTTCTGAGAATAGCACCTATCCTTCGCTCTCCAAGGTTTTCATCGGCAGTCAAGTTGCTTTGTTATACAAAGAAGATAACTATGTCGAACACTTTACGATCTGCTTCCCGGAAAAAAGTGATCCTGCTCGCGGGTATATTTCTTTTTTATCCCCGGTTGGAAGACAGTTGCTTTTGCATTCCCTAAATGAAGAAATTGTCTTATTAACACCCGGTGGTGAAACAAGAGTAGTGATTAAGAAAATCGAGTTTAAAGATTATCGATAAGGAATCGCTTTTTTAGCAGGAAGGCTAAACCGTTCCGTGTATCTTCAGTCTGAGGCCGTTGAAAACTCTCAACGGCCCAATCGATGTCTTTAACAAAACGTTTGTCTCTATCGTACATTCAATAAAATAGCCAAAAAAGAGACGCGGCCAGTGTCCTTACTCCATTCTGAGCAAGGGTTCTGGTACGCGTCTCATATGTATAACAAGCGATTGGAACAGATAGATTATTTGTTCTCTATTTTATCTAAGAGTGAAAAAAATTCTCCAATCCATTAGATGATATTACCGTATTATAAGATCATAGTAAATTAAAAGTCATTCTAAAAGATGGAGAATATATTGTCAATCTTTTAGACGTTGCCCATCAAGTAGAAAATGCAGTAGTCTAAAGCAGGCAAGACCATCGTGAAAAGAAGCGATGGTCTTATTTGTTTTATAAATCTAGCATATCATCTGCCTTTAAAGAGATCACAGGTCATTATCGGAAGCAGGAAGGAGGAAACAAGAGCATGAACGGGAAAGAAGAGAACCATCAGGGAACAAATGGATGGCCTGAAAGTAATGCAGATGGATGTTGCAATTGTAAGATGATCATGATCAATTCAGCCACGAATGGTTAACAGCTATAATTGACAATCAGTTGTGATTTGGGTAGAATGTATTTGAATAATTTACTTAATATTTAAATTAATCTAAATTTTATAATTTTTATTAGAGATAGCTACTTTAAACTATGTTACCGAACGGCGCGTTAGAGGGTAAAGTGGCTATTGTTACATATATACATAATGGGGTGGGATTTTTATAATGATGACCATGGATAAAGAGGCTTTAATTGGATTGCGGATCCTGGATTTGACACGTCTTTTGCCGGGCCCTTATTGTACTCTTCTATTAGGGGATCTTGGAGCGGAAATTATTAAAGTAGAAGAAAAAGGGCGTGGTGATTATACACGTGACATGTTACGTGGCATCTACTATGCCGTAAATAGAAATAAAAAAAGTATTTCTGTTGATTTAAAGTTGGAAGAAGGTCGTCAAATTGTTCTTGATCTCGCAAAACAATGTGATGTTCTGGTAGAAGGTTTTAGACCCGGAGTGGTGAACCGTTTAGGGATCGATTATGAAACAATAAAAGCTGTTAATCCAAAAATCATCTATTGTTCAATTTCTGGATACGGGCAGGACGGTCCTTATAAACTGGAACCCGGGCATGATCTTAATTATCTATCGGTTGCCGGAGCAATGAGTATACCTGGACAAATGGGTTATCCGCCTATGCGCAGTGGTTTGCCTGTCGCAGATCTGTCATCTTCCATGTTTGCAGCCGTAAGTATTTTAGCCGCTGTGGTTTACCAGCGTAGTACGGGTAAAGGACAATATATTGATGTCTCAATGACAGATTCTGTATTTTCCTGGGCCAGTACCCGATTTGGAGATTATATGATAGAAAGGGAATTGATTGATCCTGAAAAAATGGAACATATCCTTGCAACAAATGATATTTTTGAGACTAAAGATGGCAAAAAAATTGCACTTGGAGTACTAGAAGAACATTTTTGGATTGGTTTATGTAAAGGGATTAGTAGAGAGGATTTATTACAAGATAATCGTTTTCTTACAAATGAATTACGTAAACAAAATAAAGAAATTCTTCATGAAATCTTAAAAGAGATTTTTAAAACAAAAACCAGGGAAGAATGGTTACGTCTATTAAAGGAACAAAAAGCTCCGGCAAGCAGTGTAAATAACGTAGAAGAAGCCTTTTCGGATCAACAATTGAATTATCGTGGAATGATTCAGAAAATATTTGTATCATCCCTAAATAAGGATATTCTTCAAGTTCCATATCCAGTCAAATTATCAGAAACTCCTGCTAAAATTAAATCGGCTCCACCGGAATTAGGTGAGCATACAGATATGATCTTGCGGTATATTCTCAACTATTCAGAAGAAAAAATAAACAAATTAAAGGAAAGCTGCGTTTTTTAAAAGGAATTCTATAATTTCGTGATGGGGGGTAAAATCCTGTTTTGTTGAACATACTCCCAGGACCTGGATTTCCAATCCAATCACGGAGGATGAGAATAAAACGGAATATTCAATGAAAACAGAAGATTCAATGCAGACCATTCACCGTGCCATACAAGTTTTAAAAGCCTTTACGTTTGAGAACAGAGAGTTATCCTTGGCCGATTTACATAAGAAATTGGGAATATCCAAGTCAAGCTTGCAAAGAATTCTGAAAACACTAAGTGCAGAAGGGCTTTTAGAGAGAGATGAAAAACAAAAATCGTATAAATTGGGCCTGGAACTTTACTTCCTTGGACAACTGGTGGGGGTAAATTCCCATTTATTGTCGATTGCAAAACCTTACATGGAAAAATTGTCGAACGAGACAGGAGAATCCATTACCTTAAATATCATACATGATAAGAAACGTAAATGTATAGGTTATGTACAGGGGAAACATGAATTAACAACCTTTACCCATATCGGCCACTATTCTCCCCTGTATGCTGGGGCGTCTGCTAAAGTATTGCTTGCCTTCTTGCCGGACCAATTAAGAGATCAATTGTTAAATGAGATGGAATTTGTCTCGATTACAGCAAATACGATTGTAGATAAAAATAATTTACGCAGTGAATTATTGAAGATCAGGGAACAAGGATACGCAACCAGTGAAGGAGAACGCGTACTGGGAGCGTTTAGTTTCTGTGCTCCCATTACAAACCATGTAAATGAAATAGTCGCCAGTCTATCGATTACAATGCCGGTCATCAGAGTGGGAAATGATACGTATGAAGATTATGTAAACTTAATCAAGGATTATGCCAGACAAATTTCCACTCATTACGCAAAAAGTTTTAGATAAATTTTCTATCCATCTTGCAATAAATAACCTGTTTACTTACACAAAATTCTTGACGTTGCCCTCAGGGTACGTCTTTTTTTATTTTTCTAAAAACTTGAAATAATCAAAATAATATAATATTATATGATCATACCGATTAATGAATATAAATACCGATAGTCGGTACATCTATAGTTCTCGTAAATTTATAAAACACATGACAAATTTGTTTACCGGAAAAATTTTTGTCATATGGTCACATGACGAAACTTACACTGTTAAAGGAAAGAAAATGTAAGCGATTCACTTAAGTGAATAAAATTTAAAAAGTAGGAGTGAGTATAATTGAGTGGTCCGTTATGTGGAATCCGAGTCCTGGATTTGACCTCAGTATTGATGGGGCCTTACTGCACGCTTATTTTAGGGGATTTGGGCGCTGATGTGATAAAAGTTGAAACTCCCAAGGGAGACAGTACCAGATACCTCGGTCCCGCGAGAAATGATGGAATGGCAAGTGCATTTCTTCAAATGGGACGCAATAAAAAAAGCATTGTTCTTGATCTTAAAACAGATAAAGGAAAAGAAGTGGTATTAGCACTCGCGAAAAACGCCGATGTCTTTATTCACTCTATGCGTCCGCAGGCGATGGAAAAGCTAGGCCTTTCATACGATGAAGTATCAAAGGCTAACAATCATATCATTTATTGCGGCACTTATGGATTTCGTAAAGATGGGCCGTATGGGACTAAGCCTGCGTATGACGATATTATTCAAGGAGCTTCAGGGCTTGCAGCAGCTCAGGGTGAAATGACAGGTGTTCCCCAATATATGGCAACGGTTCTGGCGGACAAGACAACAGGCCTGATGGCAGCAAACGCGATCATGGCAGCGCTCTATTATCGGGAGCAAACCGGTGAAGGGCAGAATATCGAGGTACCTATGTTTGAAACGATGATTTCTTATACATTAATTGAACATATCTATGGGATGGCTTTTGATCCGCCGTTAGGGACCTCTTTGTATCCAAGGGCTACATCAAAACATCGAAAACCGTATCGTACACTGGATGGTTATGTATGTGTATTGATTTACAACGATAAACAGTGGCGTTCTTTCTTTGAATTTTCCGGCCACCGTGATCTTATTGAGGATGAACGTTTCCGCGATATTGCGGTAAGAACGGAACATATTAATGAAATATATCAACTGCTTGAAAAAATTATAGCGACCAAAAAAACGAACGAATGGATGGAAATTTTTGAGCAGGCAGATATTCCTGCTATGCCGTTGAATAAACCGGAGAATTTATTAGAAGATCCTCATTTAAAGCACATCGGCTTTTTTAAAAAAGTGAATCATCCTACTGAAGGGCAAATCATTGACATTGATTTTCCTGTAACATTCTCTAAATCTCAGGTAGAAGGTAGACATTTTGCTCCCCGACTTGGCGAGCACAGCGTGCAAATTCTTTCTGAACTCGGATATAGTCATGATGAAATTGATGATTTTATTCAAGATGGAATTACAGTGGATGGCACGATGCAGCATAGTACCAAACCATTGTAGTCGAATGTAAAGGAGGCGCTCGCCCACATGACTGTAACCATTCGAGCGGATGAGGTTCCGCAGCTTTTCCAACCGGGGATGCATGTATATATACAGGGATATGCGTCCGAACCTGTTACGATCCTCCAGGCATTGAAAAACATGCCTGAGGCAAGCAACGGAATTCATTATATATCAAATGTTTTACCGGGATTAAACCAATTGGATTTTACATCGTTGCATAAAAACGCATCGATGACAGCATTTTTTTTGACTCGAGAATTAAAAAAGTCATTTTTAAATGAAAAAGTTCGTTTTGTTCCTTTGCATTTAACCGAGACGTATAATTACCTGAACAATGAGGCTCAAGTTGATGTTGCGATTATTCAGGTTTCTCCTCCTAATGATTGGGGATATTGTAGCCTTGGAATTTCGGCTGATTTTGTTCCGGCTGTTTTGAACAAAGCGAAAGTAATCATTGCCGAAATGAATGATTGTATGCCGTGTACTCATGGAGAAGCGCCGATTCATATCGATAAACTGGATTATATCGTCAAAACGAATCGTCCGCTTCCGGAAATGCCGAAAACGAAATACACTCCGGACATGGAACGGATAGGAAAATATGTTTCGACCTTGGTTAAGGACGGCGACACGATACAGTTCGGGATCGGGGCAGTCCCGGAAGCGATTCTGTCCTGTTTAAAAGACAAAAAGGATCTTGGGATTCATTCTGGCTTAATCATCGATACGGTGGTTGATTTGATTGAAGCGGGAGTAGTGACCGGAAAAAAGAAAACGCTTGACCGTGGGAAAATTGTAACCGGTATCGCGGTGGGGACGAAACGACTTTATGATTTTGTAAACAATAATCCTCTGGTGGATTTTCGTCCTGTATGTTATACCCATTCGATTAACGTGCTTAAGCAGATCGATAATTTTGTTTCTATCAATTCTGCAATAGAGATTGACCTGTTTGGACAAATCAATGCGGAAACGATTAGAGGCGCCCAATTTGGGGGGACAGGCGGTCAAGTTGATTTTATTCGCGGCACCAGGCTTTCTCTAAACGGTAAGTCTATCATTGCACTGTTGTCAACTGCTGATCAAGGGAAAATATCCAGAATAGTACCTGCTCATAAAAGCGGAACCATTATAACAACGACTCGTACCGATGTCCAGTTTGTCGTGACAGAGTATGGGATAGCCGACTTAAGAAATAAATCGCTTCAGGAACGAGCCGATCTATTGATCTCTATTGCAGCTCCGCAGTTCAGAGGAGAATTGGAATCCGCATGGGGTGAGATAAAAGCAAAGTGGAAGAAATGGGAGTAATTGGTAAAATAAGCTGTATATTCATTGATGGACATGAATTCGTAAGATACCGGTACTGACGGATTATTAACATTTTTTCAGAATCAAAGGAGGAAAAGTGATGGCAGACATCTTGTTTGAAAAGAGAGGGAAAATTGCGATTATCACATTGAATCGCCCGCAAGTCATGAACGCATTTACGATGGATATGATTGACCAATGGGCGGAGGCTTTAGACGAATACAGGAAAGATGATTCGGTTCATGCCGTCGTTTTAACGGGAGCCGGTGAACGCGCTTTTTGTTCGGGGGTTGACCTTGCGGCTTTAGATGCAATGGATGCGTCGAAGTCAATTAACCGGAAGAATATTTTATGGGAGCATATTCATCGTATTGCTCTTACTCTGGAACAGTTGGAGAAGCCGATGATTGCGGCAGTCAACGGATCGGCGGTTGGTGCAGGGATGGACATGGCGTTAATGTGCGACATTCGGTTTGCTTCAGAAAATGCCAGATTCTCTGAAGGGTATATCCGTGTGGGACTCGTCCCCGGAGATGGGGGGGCATATTTTCTGCCGAGAATAGTCGGTATGGCTAAAGCGTTGGAATTATTATGGACAGGTGATTTTATTTCTGCTAAAGAAGCAAAAGATTTGTCAATTGTCAATCATGTATATGCACCACAGGATTTAATGCAAAAGACATTGGAATTTGCAGAAAGAATAGCCAATTCGCCAACAATTGCGATCCGTATGATAAAGCGGGCTGCTTACCAGTCTGCAAATCTTGACCTGCGGACAGCTTTAGATCTTATTTCATCTCACTTTTCTATCGTAAGAGATACGGAGGATCATCATGAAGCATTAGCCGCAATGATAGAAAAAAGAACCCCACATTTTACCGGGAATTAATGTGTTATGTCAATTGATTAGGGAATAAAATGGCCAGGCTCGTTTATGGCGGGGAAGAAATTAGGTGAAAGATTGTCTAAAAAATTGATATTGAATGAATTTACAGGGGGGGATGTTACAAGATGAAAAAATCGTTTTTCTTCATATTAGGAATTTTATTAGTTTTGGGTACGATAGGATGCGGCACTAAAAGCGAAGAGACGGCAACAAAACAAAATGCTAAAGAATCCAACTCTTCAAACGGTGAAAAAGTAGTCATCAAAATTGCCGATTCTTTTCCTGGCTCGCATTTGATTCCGAAAGTTGCAACGATTCCTTGGACTAAGCGGATCGAGGAGTTAGGTAAAGGGAAAATTAAAGTGGAGTATTATCCAGCGGAACAACTGGGTAAGGCAGCAAGTTTACTGGATGTTGCGAGAACCGGGGTGGCTGATATTACTTATGTGGGACCGCTATATGTTTCCGATAAGATGCCGTTAAGCGGGGTAAGCGGCAATCCTGGCCTTGTTAAAGACTCATTAAGCGGTTCAAAGGCATTTAATAAACTGGTATTGGAGGACCTTTACGAACTCGAATTTAAAAAACAAGGGGTTAAACCACTGTGGGCCGGAACGACCCCCCCATATCAAATTGTAAATTCCAAGCATCCCGTTAAGACGATTGAAGATTTTAAAGGTTTGAAAATCCGTACATCGGGAGGGTTGCAGGAACAAATGATGCAGGCCTGGGGCGCAACACCGGTTTCCATATCAGGTACAGAGATTTATAGTGCCTGGGATCGCGGAACGATAGACGGAACGCTTATATCATTCTTTAGCTGGCCTGGTTATCAGGTGGACAAAGTAGCGAAATATACTACTACGAATGCGGCGCTTTCTGCATTTGGTATAACTTATGTAGTCAATGAGAAAAAATGGAGTAGTTGGCCGAAAGAAGTCCAAGACGCCGTATGGCAGGCGAGCCAGGAAATGCCTGAAATAATGGGAAAAGGGGCTATGGAAGACGAAGACAAATTGATAGAAGAATATAAGAAGTTTAACATCGAATTTTATGAACTGCCGGCAGACGAATTGGAGCGTTGGAATAAGGAGTTAGCGCTGTTTAATGATAAGTGGGCTAAAGATTTCGATGCAAAAGGATTGCCTGCATCAGAAATATTAAGAAAATTCAAGCAATATAATGAGGAATTTCAACAAGATTTTAAAAAGGGAGGAAATTAGGTTGGTTCCATACCGAGGAATCAGGCGCTCACTTCTTTTTGTGCCGGGTGAGAGTGAACGAAAGTTCCAACATGCCCTGAAAACGGCAGCTGATGGAATTATTTTGGATTTGGAAGATTCTGTAGCGGCTCATTTGAAGCCGGTGGCTAGAAAGCAAGTGAACAGATTGTTGAAAATAAGTGATTTTGCAGGGAAGGAGCGTCTTGTTCGAATTAATCCTTTGTCTTCTGGCTTAACAGAACAGGATATTGAGGAAACGATTGCAGGAAGGCCGCATACGTATGTCATTCCGAAAGTGAGCGTTCCTGAAGACATTCAGCAAATTGACCGTATTTTAGAACGAAACGAAGATAAATATGGGTTCCCTTTAGGTTCTACAGGGCTGCTGGTTATTGTGGCGGAGACACCTGCTTCCATGCTTTATCTGCGTGAAATCGCTGCTTCTTCAAAAAGAATTACAGGTTTTACATGGGGAAATGAAGACTTAATTACCGCTCTTGGTGGCAAAAAAATTCGTGATGACGCCGGAGAGCTTATTCCATTGTTTCATATTGTTCGTTCATTCGCTTTGCTAACAGCTGTTTCTTTTAATATTGATCCTCTGGACGCAGTATATGCCAATTTTAAAGATTTGACGGGTTTATCGAAAGAGGCACAGGATGCGGCTGATTTAGGATATATCGGTAAAATCGCAATTCATCCTGACCAAATTAATCCGATTAATCGTCACTTTGAAATAAGTGATGAGGAAATAGCGGAAGCCCGTGAACTGGTGGAAGCTTTTGAGGTTGCGAGAGCTAATGGTCAAAATACGTTTGCTTTCAAAGGCGGTATGGTGGATGAACCTCATTATACTCGTGCTATGAAACTGTTAAAACGTGCTGACAGATTAAAGAATAGAATGAAGTTTTAGGGGAGGGGTGTATTGTGGGTGGCAAATATTTCGAAGAGTTAGAAGTAGGGCAAATTTTAAAACATCAGACAGCTAGAACGGTACATGATTACGATAATATTTTATTTTCTACATTAACAATGAACCCGCAACCGCTTCATCTTGACGCGGAATATGCATCCAAAACAGAGTTCGGCAGGCCTCTTGTGAACAGTTTGTTTACATTGGGTTTAGCAGTTGGGCTTTCTGTACAAGATACTACACTTGGAACGACAGTGGGGAATCTTGGTTTTCAGAATGTTGAGTTTCCTCGTCCTGTATTTGGTGGAGATACGATCTATACCGAGACCGAAGTCATAAGTAAAAGGGAATCGAAGTCACGCCCTATGCAAGGAATTGTCGTTTTTGAGCATCGAGCTTTGAATCAACGCGGGGAAATTGTGATGCGTTGCCAGCGGGTGGCTCTGATGCTTAAACGTCCGATCGACAAGTAGATAAATAAGAGGTTCAAATACATTAAAAGAAGGTGATGAAGATAAACTTCGAATGGACCAAAGAACAATTAATGATTCGACGGGAAGTAGTCCGCCTGTGTTCCAAATTTGACGATAATTATTGGTTGAATTGTGACAGGGAACACCGTTTTCCCTGGGAGTTTTACAATGCCATTGCCGATGGGGGATGGATCGGTGTAGCGATACCCGAAAAATATGGCGGTGCCGGACTCGGCATTACGGAAGCTGCGATCGTATTGAATGCCATCGCCTCAACCGGGGCGGGGATGAATGGGGGAACTGCGATCCATCTCTCTTTGTTTGGCTTAAATCCGGTTGTAAAACATGGTTCCGAGGAGATGAAGGAAAAATATCTTCCCCTTGCTGCTTTAGGAAAATTGCATGTTTCGTTTGGAGTGACTGAGCCGGATGCAGGCACAGACACGACGCGAATCACTACATTTGCCCGGAGAGATGGAGATCATTTTATTATTAACGGAAAAAAAGTGTGGAATTCAAAAGCGAAAGAATCAAGCAAAGTACTTTTGCTTACAAGAACTACTCCCCTGGAAGAATGTAAGAGAAAAACGGACGGAATGACTCTTTTCCTCGCTGATTTGGATAAAAGGTATGTCTCGATAAAGGAAATCGAAAAACTGGGAAGGAATGCAGTCGATTCTAACGAGCTGTTTATTGAAGATCTCCCCGTCAGTGAAAAGGATGTAGTTGGTGAAATTGGCAAGGGATTTTATCATTTGCTCGATGGACTCAATCCGGAGAGAATCCTGTTATCGGCGGAATTTTGCGGATTAGGCATGTGCGCATTAAAGAAGGCTGTCCAATATGCCAACGAAAGGGTAGTTTTTGGGCGTCCTATTGGTAAAAACCAGGCAATACAGCATCCGCTGGCAGAAAGTTATGCCGAGTTGGAGGCAGCCGATTTGTTATGGCAACGTGCAGCATGGCTGTATGACAATGGTCAGCCCAGCGGAGCCGCTGCAAATGTTGCGAAATACATTGCAGCCGAGGTTGTTTTTAATGTTTGTGATCGGGCTTTGCAGACGTTTGGCGGGTTTGGGTACGCGAAAGAGTATCATGTCGAGCGGTACTGGAGGGAAGCGCGTCTATTAAAGATTGCCCCTGTTTCTCAAGAGATGGTACTCAACTATATTGGTGAGCATGTGCTTGATTTACCGAAATCTTACTAGATGATCTTGTCTATCCATTTGTTTTCGGAATGGCTCGTTTTATAAACGGCTTTTGTAAAGATAGAACTTACGCATAATTTTAATTGGGGGTGGGTTTTTTGTTCAAAGATTTGCAATTACCGGTAATAAAACTACCGGAAGCTGCAGAAAAAGTACGGAAAGAAGTCCGTACTTTTATTAAAGAGGAACTTCAGAAAGGCACATTCGAGCCTCACTGTGATTCCTGGTTGGGAGGGTTTTCTCCTGAATTTAGCCGTAAACTTGGTGAGCGTGGATGGCTTGGCATGACATGGCCCCGTGAATACGGAGGTCATGGACGTTCAGCACTCGAGAGATTTATAGTAACCGAAGAATTGCTGGCTGCCGGTGCCCCGGTTGCAGCGCACTGGATAGCAGACCGTCAAACGGGGCCGCTTTTGTTGCGATTTGGAACTGAATCACAACGGAAAAGGTTCCTTCCTAAAATTTCTGCCGGAGAATGGTATTTTGCCATTGGGTTAAGTGAACCGAATACCGGTTCCGACCTTGCATCGGTCCGTACAAGCGCGAAAAAAGTTGAGAACGGCTGGATTATAAACGGTAGTAAAATATGGACCAGCGGAGCACATCGTGCCCATTACATGATTGCATTATGCCGAACTTCCCCTGTTACTGACGAACGTCATGAGGGAATGAGTCAATTGATCATTGATTTGGCTTCTCCTGGTGTAACTGTTCGCCCCATTCGCCTGATCACGGGGGAGCATCATTTTAATGAGGTGATATTAGAAGAGGTCTTCGTTCCTGACGAAATGGTGATCGGTGATATCGGAAACGGATGGAAGCAAAGTATGACGGAATTGGCGTATGAGCGGAGCGGTCCGGAACGTTTCCTGAGCACATTCCCTTTACTGGTTGAGTTAGTAAGGGTTTTGGATAAGAATGCGAATGAAAGAGCAAGAATTTCGATTTCCGAATTGGTGGCCCATTTATGGACCCTGAGACGGATGTCATTAGGGGTGGCCGGGCTCCTTGAAAAAGGTATCGCCCCAGACATAGCAGCCTCTCTGGTAAAAGATCTGGGTACTCAATTTGAAAGCAAAATTGCGGAAACAGCACGCTTGCTTTACGCTTCTGTGCCATCCCTTGCTTCATCTTCCCGCTTTGAAGTCCTGCTTGCACAGGCTTTACTTCAT
Organism: Aneurinibacillus sp. UBA3580; assembly: GCF_002375825.1. Taxonomy (NCBI): domain Bacteria; kingdom Bacillati; phylum Bacillota; class Bacilli; order Caryophanales; family Paenibacillaceae; genus Aneurinibacillus; species Aneurinibacillus sp. UBA3580. The sequence continues at coordinate 58,477 of NZ_DFMZ01000024.1, read as the reverse complement.
TCACCAGGGTTTACACTGCGTGGAGGGACTACCGAAATATTACGTGGAATTATTGCGAGGGGGTTAGGGATTCGATGACAGATATTCAAGATATGATTTTAAATACCGCGACAAAAATCATGGAAGATTTATGTACAAAAGACGTTATTCATGCTGCTGAACAAGGCGCCTGGGCCGGTGATTTGTGGAATACTTTGGCGGAAGTGGGAATGACTACGATTGGTATCCCCGAAGAATCAGGGGGGGCGGGTGGAAGCTTGGAAGATGCGATGGCTGTTTTGCGGATTGCGGGCAGATTTTCGGCTCCGATCCCGTTAGCGGAAACATTGATGGCCAACAGGTTGCTTTCATTGTCCGGATTACCAGTTTCTACGGACCCATTAACCGTTGTCCCCGTTGTTCAAAACGAAATGATTTTTGCGAAAAAGTCTTCTAAAGGCTGGGTGATTACCGGTAAAGCGGGTCAAGTGCCCTGGGCAGAAAAAGCAAAGGGCATCGTGGTAGTAGCGAATACAGATGAACAACCGATTATCGCATTTGTTGACTCAAATTCATGCACGATTAAACCCGGAATAAACTTAGCAAATGAGCCGCGCAACGAAGTTGTTTTTCAGGATGTGTTTGTAGAAAACCAGCTTGTTGCGACTGTGCCGTTTTCTACTCAAACAATTTATAACCTGGGTGCTTTGACCCGGGTGGTGCTTATGACCGGGTCTTTAGAACGCATTCTAGAGCTTTCAGTACATTATTCGAAAGAACGCTCACAATTTGGGAAGCCAATCGGACGCTTTCAAGCAATCCAGCAACAGCTGGCGGTTTTGGCCGGTGAAGTTTCTGCAGCAAGTATCGTAACGGATTTTGCCGTTTATGCATTCGAGAGCGAATACGCTAAGGAAGAAATAATGATCGCCAAAATTAGAGTCGGAAATGCAGTGAGCACCGCTGTGCCTATCGCTCATCAAGTCCATGGGGCTATTGGTTTTACTGACGAATATCCACTACATCATAGTACGCGCAGGTTATGGTCATGGCGTGATGAGTTCGGTACGGAAAGTGAGTGGGCAAATGATCTTGGGGAAATGATAATCGAAAACGGTCCGGAAAAATTATGGCCTTTCATTTGCTCATCTAAATCGTACTCTTATGAAAGAACGGTTTAGAAAGAACAGAAAAAATAATTCGGATAAGGATGTGAAGATATGAGAGAATTAATGAAATATTTTGATTACTTAGAATTATTTTTCTATTTCATCTCGAAGCTTGCGGTCTTCCTTATGATGTTGACGACAACGGCTGATGCCATATGCCGTTATTTATTTAATAGCCCAATTGTCGGCGCATACGAGTTTGTAGAAAGTTATTTGATGGTTGTGGTAGTGTTTTTAAGCTTGAGTTATGTGATGAAAGTGAATGGCCATATAAAGGTAGATATGCTGGTGGAGCATTTGCCTGACCGCCTTGTCAGAGTATTGAATATTATGTTTCTGCTTGCCGGCGCCCTGTTGATGCTGGTGATCGGTTATCAGGGAGTACTGGCGACGGAAGAAGCATGGGTAAACAATTACACATCAAGCGGTTTGATTGCCTGGCCCACATGGCTTTCGGTTATTTGGGTGCCAATCGGCTCTTTTCTTTTTGTGTTACGTTTGATTCTGGAAGCAATCAAAGTTGCGCTAATGAATAGCGATGATGAAGAAGCGGCCAATGCTGCGATGGGAATGAATAGTGATGATGAAGATGCGGCCAAGCATAATGTCTTTTAATGTTGAAATAGAAAGGAGTACGACATAGTATGACTGTTGCCATTCCTCTTTCACTATTACTATTTTTGTTGGCATTTGGCATGCCAATCGCTTTTGCGATGGCGGTATCGGGAACCGTTGGCTTGATTATGCTCGGAGGGGTAGAGATGTTTATGGGGATTGCCCAAACAACCCCCATCGAAAGTGTATCCAGCTTTTTATTAAGTACAATTCCGATGTTTATCTTGATGGCTGAGTTTATGACAGCGAGTGGAATTACAAAAGATTTATTTCGTGCCGGTTATAAGTGGCTTGGTCATTTGCCGGGCGGATTGGGAATTGCAACCGTTTTCGCCGGAACGGGACTAGCCGCCGTATGCGGGTCCTCAACAGCCTCTGCGGCGACCTTAGCGGCATCCGCTGTTCCAGAGATGCAGCGGTATGGATATAAGACACATTTTGCAATGGGTGCTGTAAGTATTGCTGGAACATTGGCGATTATGATTCCACCCAGTGTCGTACTGATTCTTTATGGAATTTTGACGGAAACGGGAATCGGTTCCCTGCTCATCGCTGGAATTATTCCGGGAGTACTTACTGCCGTCGGCTACATTATAACGATTTTGATTTGGGTGAAAAAGTCTCCGGACGTTGCGCCAAAAATTGACGTTATACCGACAATGAAAGAACGGTTTCAATCTTTAAAGAATATCTGGCCTATGCTCCTTTTGGTCGCTATTGTCGTTGTTTCAATTTACTCGGGCATGGTTACGGCTACAGAAGCCGGTGCCATCGGCGCTTTTGCGGCTTTTTTAATCGCTTTGGGGATGCGCCGCCTGACAGTGAAGAATATACTTGAGGCATTGAGCCGTACGCTTAAGTCAACGTCGATGATACTGCTGATCGTCATGGGGGCTATGTTTTTTGGCTATTACCTTACATCGACACAGGTTACACAGAATCTTGTTGAGCTCATACAAATGATGGATATACCTAGATGGATCATCCTTATGTTTATTATAATTTTGTATTTAATATTGGGAATGTTTCTTGATCAAATAGCCATTCTTATCCTTACGTTACCGTTTACATTCCCTTTAATTATTGCCCTGGGATACGATCCGGTTTGGTTTGGGATCATTGTCACAAAAACAGCGGAAATAGGATTGGTCACCCCTCCCGTAGGAATGAATGTATTTGTGGCTTCCGGCTCGGCCGGTGTTCCGACTGCTGTTGGTTTCAAAGGGGTATTTTGGTTTGTTGTTGCTGATTTATTCATCTTATTGCTCCTTATCCTGTTTCCCTTCCTTTCCACCTGGTTGCCGGGCCTTATGATGTAATGCACATGCATTCAAGGGAAATGGAAAACGCTCTGAAGATTCTATTTGTCGGGGAGTGACCGGAATTGAATATTGATTTATCAGAAGAGAATAAGCTTATTAGACAGTTAGCGAAGTCTTTTGCTGAAAAGGAAATTCTGCCAAAAATAAAAGAATACGAACAAAAGAGGAGATTTCCCCGTGATATTATTCGGAAAATGGGAGAACAAGGCTTTTATGGTGCTTGTTTCCCCGAAAAATATGGTGGTTCTGAACTTGGTTTCTTAAATTTGGCAATTATTGCGGAAGAAATATCGCGTGTCAGTGCATCGATTGGGAGTACTTTCAACGCACAATCGATGACCGTCCCTTTTACCATTTTAAACTGGGGGACGGAAGCGCAGATCGAAAAATATGTTCCAAAACTTATTGGGGGGGAATGGATTGGGTTTTTTGGTTTGACTGAACCCGGAGGAGGATCTGATGCTGCAGGTTCGATGAAAACAAGAGCGATATTGGACGGTAACGAATATGTAGTAAACGGGCAAAAGGTTTTCGCTTCTTATGCCAGTGTTGCAGATGTAGGGTTGCTTTTTGCAAAGACGGATCCCGATGCTGGCCATAAGGGCATATCCGCTTTTATCATTCAAATGGACAGACCGGGGATTGAAGCAAAAGATATCTCAATGAGTTCTCTCGGTAATTTAACCAAAACGTGCGAATTATTTTTAACCGATTACAGAATTCCAAAAGAAAATTTGTTAGGCAATGAAGGGGAAGGTTTCAAGATTGCTATGAATGCCCTCGATTACGGGCGTTTAACAATTCCGGCCCGGTCGGTGGGGCTGGCGCAAGCTTGTTTAGAGGCCGCTATTCAATATTGTAACGAAAGAGTTGTAGGCGGCCACAAAATCGGTGAGTACCAGATGATTCAAAGGCTGATTGCTGATATGACAGTGGAAATTGAAGCGGCCCGTTTATTGACTTATAAAAGCGCTTACTTAAAAGACAAAGGGGCGGCGACTACGAGAGAAAGTTCTCATTCCAAATATTTTGCGGCTGAAGTCGTATGGAGAGCCGCTCAGGCGGTTTATGAAATTTATGGCGGCTATGCTCTGGCTGATGAATATCCGATTAATCAATACCTGGCTTATGCAGGTTTATTCCGTACGGGAGAAGGTTCTGCCAATATTCAACGAATTTTAATCGCGGAAGATGCTCTTGGCTGGAAGGATGCCAATCGGCATAATATGAAGCGCCGTTTTTCTCTTAAAAGCGATATCTTCTAGATTAAATTCAATATTTGAATCCTATTATACAGGGAGTATGAAGATGAAAAGTCTATTCAATACAAAGGTTTGCAAAATACTTGGAATCAAATACCCGGTTATGCAGGCGGGGATGGGGTATCTGGCCCGGGGGAGATTAGCAGCGGCCGTTTCCAATGTCGGTGGCCTTGGCGTAATCGGTACCGGGCACTTGACTCTGGATGAGCTGCGTGAAGAAATCCGTCTGGCGAAGTCGCTAACCGATAAACCGTTTGGCGTCGATATCTTGTTCGGAAAAATTATAGCGGATCACAGCAGCCAGCAGGTTGCCCGTTATTCCCACGAAGTTGAGAAGCAAATTGAAATCACACTGGAGGAAAGAGTGCCGGTGCTGATTTCCGGGTTGGGGAATCCGCTGGGTGTGATTAAGGAAGCTCATCAATTGGGCATGGTGGTTATGTCCGTGGTCGGTAATGTTAAACAAGCGGTGCAACTGGAAAAAGACGGTGTTGACATCATCATTGCCCAGGGACATGAGGCAGGAGGGCATACCGGAAGTGTAGGGACGATGGTCTTAGTGCCACAGGTCGTTGATGCTGTCAAGATCCCGGTAGTGGCTGCCGGCGGCATCGCGGATGGAAGAGGGCTGATAGCCTCCCTATCATTGGGTGCCGGCGGTGTCTGGATGGGGACCAGATTTATTGCAAGCCACGAAGCTCATGCCCATGATAATTATAAGCAAAAGATCGTGTCTATTAATGAGGAGGGAACCGTCATCTCCCGGGGCCACAGCGGCAAGCCTGTCCGTATGATTAAGAATAACTTTACTGATTACTGGAAAAAACGTGAGAATGAAATTCACCCGTATCCTTTGCAGTTGATCGAAGTCGGAAAAGAGGCCTCTAAGCGCGCGAGAATTGATGGCGATGTCGAAAACGGCGTTGCTCCGGCCGGGCAGATCTCCGGTATGATCAAAGGTGTGAAAAGTGCCGGACAGATCGTTGAAGACATCATTCAAGAAGCGGAAGAAGTGCTGAGCCGCTTCCAGGCATGAGATCATGGCTCCTGGTTTTTTCTATGATATTTTTCCCGAAAATATTATTTAGCCTCTTCTGGCTTCCCCTCATGGATAGGTTGAACAGTGTATAGCATACATATCAAATGGGTACGCTTATTTGATACAAAGAAAAAAGTCGACGATTCCTTAGTTAGCGTAGGAAAAATCGACTTTTTTCGTATGCAAACATTCTTAGCGTATATTTTCCTTAAAAAGTTAACGGTACCCTTAAGCCGGTGTTTTTTTATTTTTATCCACATATTACAAGTATTAACCGTCCATGTAAGAACGTTATTTTGTTTTGGTTCCCTCAGACCCGGCGATCCATATTTTTGATCCATCTGTGTATTTTCCGCCGCTATCCCACAACAAAACAATCTTTCCATCTTTACTTTCCGCTTTTTTTACCGCCCAATCAACCTTGTCAGGTCCGTTTGTTAAAATAATAGCGCTCTCTGCTCCATAAACTTCCCCTGGTTTTGCCGCTCTCCATTTCCCCTTCGTTTTATTAAACGTGTAAGTACCATCTTTATTAATGGTCAGTGTACCATTCGAAGCGCCAGGGTTATATTTGCTTCCAGCATAGTTTCCTGAATTAACGTAATAATATGATGTCATGCCGCCCGGTATCCAAAGCTTCCATTTCCCAATGAAATCATTTACATTTAGGTTTTGTTTCTGTTTTTCCTGTGACTTTTTTGTATCAACTGGCTGTGTATTTGTTTTTGTATTCCAATTCTCTGTCCATATCTCCGTTTTAGTTGGTTGGGACCATACTTCTGTTTTAGACGGCTCCGACCATATTTCCGCAGCTTCTGCCTGACTTGCGATGAAAAGGGCAAGTATACTCAAGCATAAACTTTTCTTAACCACTAAAATCACCCCCCTATTTTTTTGAAACCCCGTACTTTTCAGTATATTATATGTATTTCGATAAATCAATTCCCAAAATAAGAAGAGGGTATCCAAAACTAATATGGCCTGCATCATGTTCCAGAGAGGAAGTGATCGGGATGGGATGCTATTTTGGAACGATGTTTGACGGTCACAATTTTTTTATCCTCAACAATTTTAAACAGCTCATTCATATCCGTACTGTGCTTTTTTTAGCTCTTTAAACCCTTGTGGCTCTAAGGTTCCGAGTATTAATGTTTCTAGTGTTCATCCTGTTTTTACTTGGCCGACCTTTTCTATTGATGCTTTGATTGGTATAGGTGTTCCTCTATGTGTCGTTACCATGGCATCGCAAAATGCTCCTGATATTGGTGTCTTGCGAGCAGATGACTATAATACACCAGTCAGTCCTCTTGTTACAACAACCGGTATTACATCACTATTGCTTGCTTCGTTTGGTTCTCATGCCATTAATTTGGCAGCAATAACGGCTGCGATCTGCACGGGAAAAGAAGCGCATAACGATCCAGATAAACGCTATATCGCAGGCATATCATGCGGTGTATTTTATCTTTTATTTGGTATTTTTGGTGCAACAATCCCCTCTATTTTTTCTGCACTACCAGCTGAGCTCATTGCTGTAATAGCTCGACTGGCATTATTCGCTTCACTAAGTTCCAGCCTTTCTTCAGCAATGGAGGGTTCACAAAAGGAAAGTGCTTTAGTAACTTTTCTCGTTACCATATCGGGCATATCCATTGCTGGAATCGGATCAGCATTTTGGGGACTTATTGCTGGTATAATAACAAACTATATTTTCACAGCGGATATAAGAAAAATATTTTCAAAGAAGACCATGAATGCCTTCGAAAAAAGCTTTGAAAATTAGAAGTTGATGAGAAGGAGAGGAAGCACAAGTAGATTTTATAGTCATTGGTTCATACTAGAGGTGCTATTTTTTAGCAACCAAAGAACAAAAAAATTGGTTGAACAACAATAGGAAGAAATGAAACAGTTTACAGAGCGTCGGTTACTTAATAGCCGGTGCTTTTTGTGTATATAATAAAGAAAGTATTTTTTGGCAGGAGGGAACAATGAGCGTACATCACAGTGATAAAAAACCAAATCGTTTAATCCATGAGAAATCACCATACTTATTACAGCATGCCTACAACCCCGTAGACTGGTATCCGTGGGGAAAAGAAGCTTTCGACCGGGCGAAAAAAGAAAACAAGCCTATTTTTCTTAGTATCGGCTACAGCA
>NZ_DFMZ01000024.1:37477-50822 GCF_002375825.1 Aneurinibacillus sp. UBA3580 | reverse complement strand
TACAGCACCTGCCATTGGTGTCATGTCATGGAGAGGGAAAGCTTCGAAGACCAAGAAGTTGCCGATCTGCTCAACCAACATTATGTTTCCATCAAAGTCGATCGTGAAGAACGCCCGGATGTCGATCATATTTACATGGAAGTCTGCCAGGCCATGACCGGACACGGTGGCTGGCCGCTCACCGTCGTCATGACGCCGGACAAAAAACCGTTCTTCACCGGCACATATTTTCCAAAAGAAAGCAAATACGGTCGGCCGGGCCTCATGGACATTCTTACGCAGCTTCACAGCAAATGGACGGAAGATCAGGACCGTGTTGTCCGCACCGGTCAGCAAATCGTCGATGCCATCCAGGAACACCACAGCAAAACAAAAGGCAAAGGGGAGTTGACGAAAGAAACGCTTACCAAAGCCTACGAGCAGTATGAGAGCACATTCGATCCGCAGTATGGCGGATTTGGACAGGCGCCTAAGTTTCCGTCACCGCATAACCTTTCTTTCCTTTTGCGTCACTGGAAACTAACCAAGCAGACGCATGCGCTGGAAATGGTCGAAAAGACGCTGGATGCCATGCATCGTGGTGGTATATATGATCACGTGGGAGGAGGTTTTTCCAGATATTCTACTGACGAAAAATGGCTAGTCCCGCACTTTGAGAAGATGTTATATGATAACGCGCTGCTTGCGCTCGTTTATCTAGACACCTACCAGGCTACTGGAAAAGAAAAGTATGCGGATGTGGCCCGCCAAATTTTCACATATGTACTCCGTGACATGACCGATCCGGAAGGCGGATTCTATTCAGCGGAAGACGCTGACTCAGAAGGAGAAGAAGGCAAGTTTTACGTCTGGCGGCCGGAAGAAGTTCATGCCATCCTCGGGGAAGAAGACGGGGCACGCTTCAACCGGGTGTACGATATTACGGACTATGGAAAATTCGAGCATAGTACGAGCATTCCGAACTTAGTCGAGAAATCGCTCGAACAATCGGCACAGGAAGAGGGCATGGAATTAGACGAACTAAAGCAGTTCATTGAGAAATGCCGTGTGCAGTTGTTTGAAGCGAGAGAAAAGAGAGTGCACCCACATAAAGATGATAAAATTCTAACCGCCTGGAATGGGCTGATGATCGCGGCGCTGGCCAGAGGGGCAGTTGTACTCGGTGACGAAGAATACGCGAAAGCTGCCGCGAATGCGGTCCACTTTATCGGAAATAAGCTGCAGCGTGAAGATGGTCGTCTGCTTGCGCGATACAGGGATGGCGAAGCAGCGTTCCCTGGGTATCTGGATGACTATGCATTTTTAATTTGGGGACTGCTTGAATTATATGAAGCAACGTTTGAGGCGGATTATCTCATGTATGCGTTGGAACTTCAGGAGCAGCAGTTTGCACTGTTCTGGGATAAAGAGAGTGGCGGGTTTTATTTCTATGGCAGTGATGCGGAGCAGTTGCTGACGCGCCCGAAAGAGCTGTATGACGGGGCAATGCCATCAGGAAATTCAGTAGCGGCAATGAACCTGGCCCGATTGTCTCGCCTAACAGGAAATGATGACATTGTACGCCTCACCAGTGAGCAAATCTCAGCATTCGCAGGGGATGTGGCGTTGCATCCGATGGCATACTCCCATTTTATGATGGCGGTGCAATTCTTATTTGGACCGACACAAGAAGTCGTGATTGCAGCACCAGACAAACAAGCGGCTCAGGAGATGGTGCAGGAAGTTCGAAGGCACTTTATGCCGAATGCCGTTGTGTCCGTCGTGACAAATGAGACAAGAGAAAACTTATTGCTTCTAGCCCCAATGTTGACGGATAAAACGACGAAGGATGGAAAAGCAACGGCCTATGTCTGTGAGAACTTTGCCTGTCAGGCGCCGGTGACAAGCCTTGAGGAATTGAAACAACAGCTGACATAAACGGTTTCGAAAGCTCTCTCCTTTTTCTTCTTTTGTACGTTTACAAACTAGGTACGTGCACTGTCTCTATTATGCTTTTTTTAACATACAATGAGTATGGGACGCAGCAGTACAGAAGAAAAAGGAGGTGTTTCGTCATGAAGAAAGACAGTTCAAACCGGAGGAAAGAACTGCATGCCATCAACCAGCGGCTATCAGGAATTAAAAATACGCTCCGTAAAATAGAAGGTAACATAATCGAGACAAAGGATAACAGGGAAAAACTTGAAAATACGTTGTATAACATTGAAGCTCATATTAAGGAGACAAAGGATAATAAGGAAAAACTTGAAAATATCCTGGTAGAGCTAGCAGAGGTTAAACAGCATCTAGCCAAAAGAAACAATAGACAGCCTAGAAGGCGGCGCGATAAGGGCGAAGCGGAAGTTCAAACTGCTCCGAAGAAGAACCAGGCAACAGACGCAGAAAAAAGCAGCCTAGAGGCTTTACTTGGAAATATGGACTTCGCCCAGATCGTAAAACTTTTGCAAAACCCGATGGTGCAATCTATGTTAAAAAACATCTTATAAAAACAAAAAAGCACGTATCCCTTTAAAAGATACGTGCTCAGAATGGGAAGAAACCTTATTTGTAAAAACAAAGAATTTCCCGCAAAGAATTTGATGCCCCGCATTCGCTCCTATAAGCTTTTAGAGGTATGAGGAAACATTTTTATACCCTTGGGCTACGATTTTCAAAAAGATACTTTCTCAACAACCGACCTTAGTCTAATACACAATTAGACTAAGGTTTTCTAATTTTGTTCGAATTATTTCGTATCATAAATACATCCGTCTTCCCTTACTTATGTTGCTGATGGATAGGCCTCGATTTTAATCGTAGAGGCTATACAATCAGCATGCGCATCTCCTGCGAGATCTGCTTTTACATCTGCATCTCGTATCTTCTCCTCTGACCCTAGCGCACATACAGTTTGAAGAAGCGCCAAATTGGTTGGATGCTTTACTTATAAAATAACCATACGTACTCTCTAAAAAATTACCTATTTTCTTTATCATCTTTATCCCTCTTTTTCAATTTTTCTTCTTTCCTGCGTAAGGAAAGAAGGCTTCTGCCACTTTCCTTTGAGGAGCTCCCGTCATATATATACTATGAACGGAAATACGGAGAGTGATGGGACAAGGTCTAGGTAAAGATCCCATTTTTTATCGACAAAGGAAAGAGGGAGAAAGAAATGATATCTTGGTTTCTTTGGGGGCTACTGGGAGTGGCTCTCATCGCCGGTGCCTATTCGTATTTTTTTCTGACGGGGTTTCGTGAAATGATTGGCTGCCATATTGGAATGAATATAACGATGACAGCAAGCGTGCTTGGAATCGCAACAGGTATTGTATTTGCCTATCAATTCCCTTCTATTTATACCGTTGTTACCATTATCAATACGCTTGTGGCCGTTATGATTGGTGTTTTGTTTGGATCGCTTGGTGATTTCCAAACGGTAATAAGCGGGGCAATAAGCGGTATAATGGCAGGAATCATGGGCCCGATGCTGGGGGCTATGGCTGATCAGCCGTTTCTTTTAATGACATGTATTACAATCGTGAGTGTTTTTTCCTTTGTGGTTGTATGTTTTTCTGTAAGACTCGAAAAAGAAGAACAAAAGGGAGCTTCTGAAAACGGTATGGAGAGGGAGAAGGACTAAGGTATAGCCTCAAACGTATATTGAATCCTGCTCGTTTCTCCGTCTTTTACAATATGGATGTCAGCTGTCCATTTTCCAGCCATTGTGGGAGTAACCTTTGCGAGAAAGCCTCCATCTTTTTTTTCAACAGGCACCGTCGTTTGGCCGTGGTTCATCCCTGACATTGACAACGTGATGGTTACCTCGGTGTTCTTTAGTGAATGGTCCTCTGGTTTTGTTGATGTGATGAAAAGCTCGTTTTTCTGATGGACTTTTGCCGGTAAAGGATGTAGATGTATCTGGATATCCTGCCTCGGTTGAATGGGTGTATTTTTTTCTGAACATCCTGCGAAAAATAGTGGGGTGAAAAATCCAAGCATGATAAAAAAAGCAAGGGATTGTTTCATTCTGTACATTCTTATTCTCCTCCCATTTTCAAACTACTCTATTGTATGCAGAGGTACCGTAAACAAAACGGAGATTTTGTACGCCAAGCAGATGAGGTAGAGTAGTAAACCTGAGTCATTCAGAAATCCCCCGGAAATTTAATTCCCCTATTTGTAAATGGCAAGCCCGAAGCCTTGAAAAAAGGCGGTAACCTAACACTCGTCTGTACTTGTCTGCATAGTATGCAGTGTAGTTCAATCCACTGTACATGGGAGGTGGGCATATGGGCTTTTTTGGTGAGAGAGAAGAAATTGGGATTATCCTTGTTCTCTTTATCCTCTTGGTCATTATTGCGTGTGCATGTGACTAATAGGTAGGAAAAGGATTCCCCTGCTCGTTATGTAGCAGCAGGGGAATCACTTAAGAAACCCAGTTGAAAGCAGGAGAATTACCCCGATATCATTTTCGGCAAACTTAACTCTTCAGGATCACTTTTGAGCGATTAAAAGTGATCCTTTTTCTTAACAAGGTTATTCCATCTCTTTTAAAGAGAGGCATTCGCCTAACACTCGTCCATACCTGCCTGAATAGCATGAAATTATGTCTTAACCTAAACCTAAATAAGAAGAGAACGGGCTGTTCTTCATCATGCACGCTGACCTCGTTTATCGCAAAACAAAAAAACCATGGATGTAGAACCATCCATGGCAAATAAGATACAGCAGCACCCATTAAATGAAGAAAAAGAATGGGAAGAAAAAGCGACGGAAGAAAAAACGTCGTCTGCGTCTGCGTCTAAAAAATCTTTGTGACGCTTGAACATCCTCTTCTTTAACGTTTACGTTCTCCTCAAGGAGTTTAACGGAAGGATCATTGACAGTATAATGGTCCGGCAGTAATACAGTAACACCTTTTCTATTCACACTTTCAATTTTTCCATAGAAGGAACCGGACTTTGTATTGATGACTGTCCATTTCCCTGCTTTTTCTGCCAATGTTCGACGAAGCTCAGACATTCTTTGATTCCACCTTTCTTAATGACTTCGTTATAGAATATGAGGGAATATAACGTCTCGTCCTAGTTGAGTGCCTTAATCACCGTCCATATTTGGTATTACATTCCCTTCGTCAAATGGACGAAGACAATCAGCGATATCCTCAAAAAAAGACTCTATTAGGGGGTGATGCTTTGTTTTAAATTGGTGATAAGATTGTTTACCCAATGCATGGTGCAGGGGTAATCGAAAGCATAGAGGAAAGGGGATACTACAATAGGACCAAAACATCCTTCCAATCATCAGCCGGAACATAGGATGAACACAGGAGTTGTCCATATCGAGAAAAAGGAAAAGGAAATGATTGTTCAGTTGAGATTGCCGGGATACAGCCATAAAGATATACAAGTGGAAGTTGCGCAAGGTACACTATCCATTCTGGCTGCACATAAACCCGGGAGCCTTATAAAAAGTATAGCATTACCAGAAAACACAAAAACAGAAAAGATACGGGCAACCCTTCATGATAACACGCTAACGGTGTTCATTCCACTACGAAGCATTGATGAGATGGCCATACACCTCTGGCATAAACGGCACAGCATTTCTGTTGAATAACAAAAAACGCTATGGATTGGTTTCCGTAGCGTTTTTTTATCGCAGATGCAGGAGGTAAGAGAATATCCTCTTACTTTGAAAGGGGAGAAAAATTCAGGAGCCCGTATCCCTTTCGTGCTCCACTCCGCTTATTCAGGCGCTTCAAATAACTCTCAGCCCTAGCGCCATTCAGCTCAGGATGGCGGCCAAGCACGAGAGCCGCTCCACCGCTAACATGCGCGGCTGACATCGACGTACCGCTCTCCGTCCTATATCCGCTTCTCCAGCTGCTTCTTATGTCTACTCCAGGTGCCATCATGTCGACCGGACCTCTTGTGCTTGAAAAGGAAGCCCGCTTCATCTCCCGGTCAACCGCCCCGACTGAGATGACCCACGGAAAACGTGCCGGATAATCCACAAGCCCGCTGCGTTCCCCGTCGTTTCCTGCCGATGCAACCAAAATCATTCCCTTCTGGTGAGCTTTTCGTGTCGCGTATTCCAGGGCGGCGTTATAGTTGCTGTCTCCAAGGCTCATATTCAGCACTTGTATATGGTTATCCATCGCCCATTCAATGCCCCTGATTACATCGCTAATTCTCCCGCTGCCGTCCCGATCCATCACTTTAATCCCGTAGAGCTTCGCTTCTGGAGCAACTCCATAAAGGCCACCGGCTCGACCGCTGGCGGCGATAATGCCAGCTACATGAGTGCCGTGTCCGTTATCATCTGTAAAATTGCGGTTTTGTGCAATGATATTGTATCCTCCGGCAACACGGCCGCGCAGAGCCGGATGCGAGGAGGCAATGCCGGTATCCAGTACGCCTACACGAACGCCCTTCCCTGTACTTTTGGGCCAGGCGTCCGGTGCATGAACGATCTGAATGTTCCAGGGGATGGGGGATGCAGACGGATTGAGGATAGAGGGGGCGGCCCGGTGTACCCGGATTTGAATGTCCTCCTCAACAAGGGAAAAAGCGGGATGCTTACTAAAAAATTTGATGTTCTCAACATCAGCAACGATGAAAGGGAAATGCTTGTGGCAGTACAAAATCTCAATCCCATTCTGCTTCATACAGACTTTACGGGCCTGATTCATGTTGGCTTTTACATGAATCAGGTAACGTTTTGCCATAAATCAGCCTCCTCTTCCTACATGGTTAGTACCAGTATATGAAAAATGGAGTGAATGGGGATGTAATAGGAGAAGGGAGATACCTAAATTTTCGCCCTGTTTTATAAGGGCATGTAAACAAAATCTTGTCGCGTTAGTAAACAAGCAAAAGGAAGTACTACATTTAACATTTTTAGGACAGCGGAATTCAAAATGTATGCTATCGCCTCGTTACATATCAAAATTTTTACCAATACAATATAGTATAGTACAGGATAGGGGAGATGCAAAGAGTACATGAGTAAGGTCATGATGATCCATCCTTTATCACCTCTACGTTACACGGCCATAGGAGACTCTATTACCGCAGGGATTGGAGCCTGGTTTAATTATGGATATGCTTATCAGTATCGAGATTTCATAGAAAAAGATTGGAAAACACGTGTCATTTTTCGCAATTTAGGAAAGGCAGGCTGGACAAGTCAACAATTGTTACACAGGCTCAGAAATGACGCCACCTTTTTCAAAGCCATACAGACAGCAGATATCATCACATGCTCCATTGGTGGAAACGATTTACTTCAGGCAGGCCGTGTTTATGATAAAACGAAGAATAAAAAAGCAGTAGAAATGGCGCTTCAAAATTTTCGCCATAATTTTCTTTTTATCGATCAAAGTATTAAAAGCATAAAAAAATCCTCCACTGCTCCTTATATGCTCCGCTATATCGAACTCTATAATCCTCTGCCTGAATTCCCCCTGGCTCGGCAGTCGGTGAAAAAACTAAATCAAATTCTCCATAAGGCAGCCGACTCCCATACAAAGATTGCCCCTGTATATGCTGCCTTTTTACATCAGGAAAGTACATTGTTATTTATCGATGGCAAGCACCCAAACTATAAAGGTCATCGCGTAATTGCAGAAACCATTAGAAGTTTAGATGCTAAACCTTAACATTTGCCCAATCCCGTACCCATCATCTCATGCATCTCTTATGTAAAAGGGGGGAAGTACATGGCTTCCGGTATTTACAACAAATTACACTATTTTATTGACTATATTGTTTTGTATCCACTAAATTGGTAATAGTGTTACCGTATCTTTTACTTCCAGAGTTTCAATCATTTCATGCCACGATTTCGGTTTGTTCGATAAGACGGAATAATAACGTTTCAAGAACTTCACGATAAGATCCGTTTTAAGTTCATCCACATTATCGTTCATCGGAAGGAAACAAAGGTCAAGCCCTGTTACAGCCTCTCCATCATTATTCCAGGATGGGTGGACATAAGGGAAATCAAGGCGTTTATAACCAAGATGTGATAATACCTCACGACGAACATAGGGATCCATAGGTTTAATCCCGCCAAATTCAAAATGCTCTACCCGATAAGGATCATAAATTTCGGCAAACATTCCATATAACTGCTTTCCATTTGCTGCGGCCAAGGAATTTAAATCCTCCAGCCTCTTTTGGGCTAAAAATCGGCCGATACCGAGGCCTGCCTGACCAATAATCGTAAAATCTGTCATCGCGACATTAAAATCTTCATAATAGCGGTACTCCGTCGCCCCTACTACCTTCCCTTCATAAACAGCAACAAAGACACGAATTCCCGGATCTTCCAAAGGCTCTTTCCAAAGATCAAATTCCAATACTTCTTCGGGAGGAAACACGTCTTGCATGAATTGATGCATTTGCTTAAACAAAGGATCTTGTATATTCGTAATTCTGCGATATTCCATTTTTATCATTCTCCTTGTTTAGATATTGATGTATAAAAAGGATTTTTCCACTCCATAAGTACTCCATAATTACACGATTCCTCATCCTCTAAATAGTTCGCCACCACTTTAACAGGAGTACGGCCACAGCGAAGCAAGAAGGTGATGACGGGATCTTTTAGCTCGCCTTTTACGACAGCTTCAAGATACTGTTCCGGCGTCATCTCATTCGCTTTTTTATGATATCCAGGCATTCTTCCGCCGCCTAACAACCGTTCCAATCCTTTTTGAATAACGACGTTATACATGGATAACAACAGCCATTTTCCTAATCCTAATTTCCGGTAGGAGGGACGCACGCTAATATCGACGACATACAGTGTATTCCCATTTGGATTATGGTTTCGAAATATACCCATTATCCGTAATCTCTTCCCATGTATGTTCCGGATGCTCCGGATCAAAGTCAACAAGCAATCCGGTCATCGATCCTGCGATTTCACCATTAACCTCAATGCATAAGGCTCCTTCGGGGAACAAAGTAACATGGTTATGCAATTGTTCCTTGTTCCACCATAATTCAGATGGGAACGGCGGAGGAAAACTTTCCTGTTGAATGTGAATTAAACCAGGAAAGTCAGCTTCTTTGTAATTCCGGATGACCGCGGAGACAGGTCGATCGTGATCAAAAACATAAAACTCTTTTCGATACATTCTTCTATTCCTCCGTAACGCGGATAGGTTCCTCTTCATTCCAATCCGGATAGAGATCGATACGACGATCACGCCATGTAGTCACAGAACCGCTTTCACGAACCTGATATAATAGTTCAAGATTTAAGTCAGCGGTAACAATCATATCATTATTCAGTTCTCCCTCGACCAGGATGCCGCGGGGAGGGAATGGAATATCGTTTGGTGTAATCACCGCCGCTTGCCCAAAATTCGCACGCATAAAGTCAACCGTAGGAAGCGAACCTACTGTTCCTGTAGTTACGACATAAACTTGATTTTCCACCGCTCTGGCATGGCTTGTATAACGGACGCGGTGGAACCCATGACGATCATCGGTACAGGAGGGACAGAAAATAACATCAGCGCCTTTCGCCTTCGCCATCCGAACAATTTCCGGAAATTCTATGTCGTAGCAGGTAAGCATGGCAATCGTGCCTTTCTCTGTCTCAAATACCTGTAAACTTTCGCCTGGCGTCATGTTCCACTCCTTGACTTCTGTTGGTGTGATGTGAAGCTTAGGCTGTTCTGCGATTCTTCCATCCGGGTAAAATAAATGAGCGACATTGTATAAGTGATTGCCTTTACGAATGACATGGGTTCCCCCAATAATATGCATCTTTGTTTGCTTCGCAAAGGATGAGAATAAGTCACGATATTGTTCTGTAAAGTCAGGCAAATCATTAATGGTTAAAGCATGCCCTTGATTATCCCCGATGGACATCAATTGCGTCGTGAAAAATTCGGGGAATAGCACAAATTCTGCACCGAATTCCTCGGCTGTTTTAATATAATGTTCGACTTGCTTGGCAAATTCTTCAAAAGACTGTATAGTATGAAGATGATATTGAACCGCTGAGACCCTCAGTTGCATTGCTTTTCCACCTCTTTTATCATTAATTTAACAAATTTCCTTCAATCCTTATTAGTTATGAGTGCTATCGATATTATTAGACATATAATAAATTTGAGCAAGTACACACTTTTATGTAACATAGTATGAAAAGTATACTATATAAAAATAAAGCAAAAAAGGGGATCGAAAAGAAAGATACACCTCTCAGAGTATCTCTGCTGGAACGTTCTTATATTCTTATATATAGGCAATGTCACCGTATATGCGTAAAAAACAACGTGCAGTTCCTTTTATAAAGGTCACTGCGCGTTGTTTTTTTGAATCCATAAAAGAGGGAGCGTTTTTGCTACCGGACGGACTTGCTCTTTTCTTCCTGCTTCTGCATGACCGTTTCCATATAGTTTTTACCCCATTCATACATAGCATCAAGGACAGGCATTAAGCTTTTTCCCAGTTCTGTCAGTGAATATTCCACTTTTGGCGGAACAACGGGATAAACTTTGCGGTGAACAATCTGATCTTCTTCCAGCTCCCGCAGATGGTTGACCAGCATTTTTTGTGTAATGCCGGGGATAAGGGCTTTCAGTTCGCTAAACCGCTTTGTACCACTTTTCCCTAAATGCCACAAAATAATCATCTTCCACTTTCCGCCGATGACGGAAAGAGTCAATTCTTTTTCACAGTTAAATGTTTTATCATGAAAACGTCCCATTCGTTTCACCTCGACGTTTATTATAAACCATAGTATACTTTTTGATACTATATTTTATTAAAGTACATACTTAGTATACTGGCATCCATACAAGCGATAAAACTGTAAAAGGAAAAGAGTTCGAGAAGACCATCCTTCAACCAGGGTGGTTTTTCCTGTTTTGATTCACTTTTTCATTTCTATAAATTAGCTCTTGAAAGTCAAATAAGGTCAAATTATAATAAAGGCATAGGTCAAAGAAAGTCAAAGTCAAAAAACAATCAATAAGAATTTCATTCATTATGTGCTTTAAAGGAGGAACGGATTATGCTTTGTCAACACTGCAATCAAAAACAAGCAAATGTGTTCTTAAACATCCAACGACAAGATAAATTGCAAAGATTATATTTGTGTCATGACTGCTACGCAAAAATGACGAATAAAACGGGAGCAGGCATGAATTTAGGGTCTTTCCCTCATATGTCCGGATTTGACGAGTTTTTTAAAGGGTTCGGAATGCCTTTGATGAACCAACACATGGCCAAAGAAAATATTCAATCTCAAGCATCGGGTCAGGGTGGCATTCTGGATGGCGTCGGACGCAACTTGAGCGAAGCGGCCAGGGCGGGACTCATTGATCCTGTCATCGGACGCGATGACGAAATCGAGCGTGTAATTGAAATTCTAAATCGCCGTAACAAAAACAACCCTGTTCTGATCGGTGAGCCAGGGGTAGGGAAAACGGCGATCGCGGAAGGATTGGCTTTAAAAATCGCAGAAGGACAAGTTCCTTCTAAGCTGCGTGACAAAATCGTGTATACGCTTGATGTGGCGTCGCTTGTGGCGGGTACCGGAATCCGCGGACAGTTCGAAGAGAAGATGAAACAAATGATTGCGGAGCTGCAAAACCGCAAAAACGTGATCTTGTTTGTCGATGAAATCCATCTTCTTGTCGGCGCAGGCTCAGCCGAAGGATCAATGGACGCCGGAAACATTCTGAAACCGGCGCTGGCCCGTGGCGAGCTGCAAGTCATCGGGGCTACCACCCTGAAAGAATACCGTAAGATTGAAAAAGACGCTGCCCTGGAGCGCCGCTTCCAACCTGTCATCGTCAAAGAGCCGACAGTGGAGGAAGCGATGCAGATTCTGCAAGGGATTCGTCAAAAATATGAATCGTACCATCAGGTAACGTATTCTGATGAAGTCATCCGTGCCTGCGTTGAATTATCCCACCGCTACATTCAAGATCGCTTCCTGCCTGATAAGGCGATTGATCTCCTGGATGAAGCGGGTTCAAAGGTTAATTTGCGTGCTTCCGGGCAAAATACGGATGAACTGCGTTTCCGTCTTGCTCGGGTAAGCCAGGAGAAAAAAGAAGCTACGGCTAAAGAAGAGTATGAACGTGCGGCCAAGCTCCGCGATGAAGAAAACCGCATTCTTGAACAGCTCGACCAAATGGACGGAGACGAGCAGCGGGCAGTAGTGACTGTAGAGGACATTCAGGAAATCATTGAACGCAAAACAGGAATTCCTGTGAAGAAGCTGCAAAGTGATGAGCAGGCGAAAATGAAAAATCTGGCCGAGCATTTGGAAGGCAAAGTAATCGGGCAATCCCACGCGGTCAGCCAGGTATCGAAAGCGATTCGCCGCAGCCGTGCAGGATTGAAACCGAAAAACAGACCGATTGCCTCCTTCCTGTTTGTCGGTCCAACCGGTGTAGGGAAAACCGAGTTGACGAAGGCGCTTGCCGAAGAGCTGTTTGGTACGAAGGATTCCATGATTCGCCTTGATATGAGTGAGTATATGGAGAAACACTCCGTCTCCAAATTAATCGGTTCCCCGCCGGGATATGTCGGTCACGAAGAAGCAGGTCAATTGACGGAGCGTGT
The DNA here is from genome assembly GCF_002375825.1 of Aneurinibacillus sp. UBA3580. Classification (NCBI taxonomy): domain Bacteria; kingdom Bacillati; phylum Bacillota; class Bacilli; order Caryophanales; family Paenibacillaceae; genus Aneurinibacillus; species Aneurinibacillus sp. UBA3580. The sequence goes on along the minus strand of NZ_DFMZ01000024.1, from coordinate 38,241 downwards.
TCGCCGAAATCCGTACAGCATTATCCTGTTAGACGAGATTGAAAAGGCGCATCCGGACGTGCAAAACATGTTCTTGCAAATTCTTGAAGACGGACGCTTAACCGACAGCCAGGGACGCACCGTAAACTTTAAGGATACCGTCATTATTGCGACAAGCAACGCGGGAGTAGCCGAGAAGAAAATTACGGTCGGATTCGGGGCAGAGGAAGCGAACGATACTCCGTCTGTAATGGGCTCGCTCACTTCTTATTTCAGACCTGAATTCCTGAACCGTTTTGATGCGGTGATTTCATTTAACCACCTGACGGAAAATCATCTTGTCCGCATTGTCGATTTGATGCTGCGGGACATTACCTCAAATCTGGAAGAACAGGGAGTGGAACTGACCGTTACTGAGGAAGCGAAAGCGAAGCTGGCCGAACTGGGATATGACCGTGCCTTCGGTGCCCGCCCGCTGCGCCGCGTGATCCAGCAGCATGTAGAGGATGGTATCGCCGATCTTGTCATTGAGGAAGAGGAGGTAAAACACATCCTAGTCGATGTAGACCAAGGCGAAATTAAAGTAATGAAGAAAGCATAATATAAGCGAAAGCGGAGAAGCGCTGGGTCGTGCTTCTTCGCTTTTTTCTGTGAAAATCGTGAGAAAAGAAGGAGAGGGAGAGGAAAGAAGATCCAGGGAAGAAAAAGGCGTTTGCCTTTTTCCCCATTAAAATCCTCTCCTCATTCCTTTCTCTCTTTTCCCTCGTACCACAAAAGTCAGCCGC
>NZ_DFMZ01000024.1:34830-37381 GCF_002375825.1 Aneurinibacillus sp. UBA3580 | reverse complement strand
TCGTACCACAAAAGTCAGCCGCCTTTCCCACAATTTTCATGTCGGGGTTGCGGCTGAGACGCCATGGTGGTTTTCTGTGAAAATCCTGAAATAAAGAAAGAGAGAAAGCGGAAATGAGATTCACGGAAGAATGAAAATGACATAAAAAAATTATGGAAAAGCTGTGCAACCTTTTCTTCATTTTCACCGTAAGTACAAGTAGGTTGGAGAAGCTGCAAGCGACAATCGAAGGAGGATGGAGTATATCTGCAACCAAACGAGCATCCCGCCGGAAAAAGTGATTGAAGTTCCGGAGAGGGAATTATAGGCGGCAACGTAACGTATGCTGTGCTATAATCAGGGAGCAAGCTATCTTTATATTGGAGAGGAGTGACGGAAGTGCGGAAGCTGTTTTTAGCCCTGCTTCTTTTTCTTCTATCGACCGCGACCGCGTTTGCGGATGCGGCGCCTGGCGACACGATTGTTACATACGGCCAGGATTTGAAACCGGCGCAGAAAGAACAAATCCAGAACCGGTTTAACGCGCCAAGCGGAGCGCAGGAGATTACCGTAACGAATCAGGAAGAACATAAATACCTTGACGGTCTATTGAATAAAAGCGTCATCGGCAGTCGCGCCCTCTCGTCGGCGATGATCCAAATTGCCGAGCCGGGTAAAGGGATTACTGTAGAGACAAACAACATCACCTGGGTTAGCAAAGCCATGTATGAGAATGCGCTGGCGACCGCGGGAGTCAAGGACGCGACGGTGAAAATCGACGCGCCGTCTCCAGTGTCCGGCACGGCTGCGTTGACGGGGATCATGAAGGCGTATGAGACAGTGACCGGCGAGAAAATCGACGAGAACCAGAAGAAAGTCGCTAACGAAGAGATGGTAACGACCGCGAAGATTGGAGAAACGATTGGCGATAAGGAGAAAGCGGCCGAGCTTTTGACCCGCTTGAAAGCGGAGCTGGCCAAACAGACGAGCAACCTGTCGGATGACCAGCTGCGCGAGATGATTCGCAACGTGGCGGACCAGATGGGACTGCAGCTGTCGGATGCGGAGATTGAATCGCTTGTCAGCATTCTGCGTAAAATTCAGAACCTGAATATTGACTGGAACAAAACGCTGGATCAAATCTCAAGCTACAAGGGACAGGTGCAGGACTTCCTGAATAACAATCCGGAAGCTAAATCGCTTGTGCAGGAGATTTTACTGTTTTTGAAGAACCTGATCGATCAGATTCTGGCCTGGTTTAAGTAGCCCAACAGAAGCACCGGATGTGCGTCCGGATTTGACATTTCTGACAAAACACGGTACGATAGTTTTCAAATCAAATAAATTGCATACGAAATCATAAAACTCTTATCCAGAGAGGTGGAGGGATATGGCCCGATGAAGCCTCAGCAACCGCAGGCATTGCCTGAAAGGTGCTAATTCCATCAAAGCGCAGGCGCTTTGGCAGATGAGAGGAGGACCTGGTGCGTTATACAGCCGACCCTCTTCTCCGGAAGAGGGTTTTTTATTTTTCGTAAGGATATTTTGGGAGGGGATTGGATGATGAAGACGTGGAAGATTGCATTGCTTGGATTAGGGACGGTCGGTTCCGGAGTCATGGCAATTTTACATACACATGCGGAGAGGATCCGCAAGCAAACAGGCGCCCGCTTTGAAGTGGTCGGTATTCTGGTGCGCGATTTGCAGAAGCCCCGCAAAATTGAAGTGAACCAGAGCCTGTTAACGACAGAGATTGAGGCGATTTGGCACAGGGAGCCAGATATTGTGATTGATGCGATGGGCGGTTTGGATCCGACGCTTGGGTTTATTGAGGAAGCCATTAGACGTAAATGCCACGTGGTATCGGCAAATAAAGAAATGCTGGCGGCATATGGACGGCATCTGCATCAACTGGCCGAGGAACAGAACGTCTCCTTATTGTATGAGGCAAGCGTGGGCGGCGGTATTCCGATCCTCAATACGCTGAGCCAACAGTTAAATGCAAATCGTGTGACACGTGTCTTTGGCATATTGAACGGTACAACCAATTATATTTTGACTAAGATGGAAGAGGAAGGGTTATCGTATGAGGAAGCATTGCGGCAGGCGCAGGACCTCGGGTTTGCCGAGGCAGATCCGACGGCCGACGTAGAGGGGTATGATGCGTTCAACAAAATTCAGATTATCGCTCACCTTTGCTTCGGCGGGCATATGCAGGCACTGACAAGCGAGCGTACGGGCATTACATCCGTGAGAACCGAAGAAATTGAATTGTACGGAAAACTAGGATACCGGATTAAGCTGCTGGCGGCGGCGGAACGCAGAGGAGCCGCATACGGGCTGCGCGTCGTGCCGACGCTTGTACCGTACAGTCATCCGTTGGCCGGGGTGAAAAATGAATTCAACGCCGTGTTTGTCACCGGCGATGTAGTGGGAGATTTGCTGTTTACCGGGAAGGGCGCCGGCGCGCTGCCGACCGGTAGCGCAATCGTGGAAGATATACTGAATGCAGTGCGCGGCAATACGTTTACGCCCGATCGGGAGACGTACGCGGCGCAGGAAGATAGCGGGA
>NZ_DFMZ01000024.1:22236-34710 GCF_002375825.1 Aneurinibacillus sp. UBA3580 | reverse complement strand
CGAGGAGTGGACAGAAGCTGCGGAAGCGCGCGCCGCACTCTTCACTTTATCCAAGCAGGCCGGTGACCCGGCGAAATTCCGCCTGCTGTCATTTCTGTCAAGCGAGGCAGGTTTTTTGCATAGCGTGGATACGCTCGAAAGCGAGCAGAGCGTCCATGTCGCGGCTATTCTTAGCGGCGCGGATACGCATGTACTTCAAGCATTTGCCGATCATCTGAACGCGGATCTCCGCCTGCGGGCCGTGTTGGACGACAGCCTGGCTGCCGCTTCCCGCGAAGCTGATGTGACGTTTCATCTGTAAAAACAAAAAATGTGTCGATTCATGGGGGATGGACAAAGAAAAATGTAATTTTTCATAATATAACGGATGTGAGTAAGAATCAATTGTCATTTATTGAGATTATCTGCTAGTTTCTTTATAAATCTCTCTATTTCTATGGTATAGGCGATTGGAGAATGGTTATGGCTTTTCGGTATAATAAATGTGAGCAGGAAAAAATGTATGGGAGAGATTTGTATGGCTCAACGAGTAGCCACCGAATACAAGAAACTTGTCCTTGAGTTAAACACATGGCAAATGCAGTCGTTTATCGAAATGTTTCAGCGCGGTGAATTTAACACAGAAGTTCGAGTGTATGACAATGGCGAGAAAGAAATCGTGTTGTTTGACAGGGAAGAGGAGATTCCGCTTTCCTTTAAACTGGTTGGCAACCTGTATACATTTGAAGGCGGATATACGATCCGAGACGCCAGGCTGGCCAATCATATGCGGCAGGCCGTACGCCGCTTTAAAGGCACCGCGGTCGTCCACCGTATGTATCCAACCTACACGATGATTTACCACTACAGTGAAGGCAAAGTGATGAAAATCATCGAGCAGAAAGGTGACAGCCAAACACTTGTCTTCGAGTACCGCGACACCGTCGGAGATTTACAACGCTTGTACGAGGCGCAGGGCGTCGAAGCTCAGATTGCCTGGCTTCGGGTCTATATTGATCAGTTGCTTGATTTGCGCAACAGGCACCAGGTGAGTCAATTGCCGACGGAAGAAATAGATAGACAGCTCGCCTCACTCTCTCATCAATTGTTTGTGTTAGAAGCATAATGCAGCCGAAAACTCCCCAAGAAATAGCAAGACTTTGTTGCATAATTTGTAGAAACATGCTATATTCCTTGTTGTGAACAAAATTAGGAACCAGGATTCACTCAAGGAAGTTTCTCCTCGGAATAAAGTGAATGACGTAGGTCCTAGCGAGAATTTTTGAACATAAAATTGCTAGGAGGGGGGAACCGAAAAGTGGAATACTCTACTTTCGGAAGACATGTTGCGATTGATACTTGGGGTGTTGATTTTGAGAAATTGAACAGTGCGGAATTTCTGCAGCATCATATGGTAGAAGCTGCGGAAGCTTGCGGTGCGACAGTTTTGTCTGTACAGGCGAAACAATTTGAGCCGCAGGGTGCAACAGTACTGGTTCTGTTATCGGAAAGCCATATTTCCATTCATTTTATTTTTAACAGTTTTATCACTTGCTCCCGGAATTTTTGGCATTTATGATGAATAAGGGAAAGGCAATACAAATCGGAGGTCTGATGAATGAGTCAATTAATTGATGTGGAGAACAAGCGCAAGGCGCCGGAAGATGTACTGAATTATATTCATAACGAAGACGATTTGATCGTTCCGCTGGCCAACGGCGAGCCGGTCGTGCTGCTGGACACCATCGAGAAACATGCGGAGCGCTGGACCGGTGTGCGTATTCATCAGATGCACGCATTAAAAGAACGCGACTACATTCATGGTAAATTTGGCAATCATCTTCGCCATGTCGCATACTTTTTAAGCGGGGCATCACGCAAAGCGTTTCTTGCAGGTGAATGCGATCTTGTTCCCAATCATTTTCATGAGGTGCCGCGCCTGCTTCGGGAGACAACCAAAGCATCTCTGATTCTGGCCGCAGCGTCACCGATGGATGAACACGGCTATTTCTCACTTGGCACGCAGGCTGATTATGTTGCATCTTTTATTGGCAAAGTGCCGTTTTTCCTTGAAGTGAATCCGAATATGCCACGCACGTTTGGAGCCAACCAAGTACACATCAGCCAGATACAGGGGTATATTGAAGTAGACTATCCGCTGCATGAAGTCAGAGAGTCGCAGATTACGGACATTGACCGCCGCATCGCATCGCATGTTGTGGAGCGTATTCAGAACGGAGCGACACTGCAGGTAGGGATTGGCGCCATTCCGAATGCGATCATTGGCTTTTTGCAGAACCATAAAAATTTAGGTATTCATACGGAGCTATTAACAGACGGTATAGTTGATCTGGCAGAGAAAGGTATTGTCAACGGTATCGAGAAGAAAACTCACGTGGGCAAAATTGTCGGCACGTTCGCGCTCGGATCGAAGAAGTTGTATGATTTTATTGATGAGAATGCAGGCGTAGAAATGCTGCCGGTCGATTATGTCAATGATCCGCGGATTATTGCGCGGGAAGACAACATCATTTCCATCAATGCCACGACTGAGGTAGACTTTATGGGACAGTGCGCATCGGAGACGATTGCCGGACGTTATTACAGCTCGAGCGGCGGTCAGGCTGATTTCGCGCGGGGGGCGCGTTTTGCCAAGAATGGTAAAGGCTTCATCTGTCTTCATTCCACAACGCGTGACGAATCAATCTCACGCATTCGCCCACAGCTAACGATTGGCTCTGCGGTCACCACATCGAAGAACGATGTCGACCATATCGTGACGGAATACGGTGTTGCATCGCTGCGCGGCAAGAGTATCGCCCAGCGTACGAAAGAGCTGCTGGCGATTGCTCATCCCAAGTTCCGAGAAGAACTCAAATTTGAGGCGAAAAAATTCGGTTTGTTATACTAATCCTATACGTGCCGTTCCGAATGTATCGGAACGGCTTTTTCAGTTCAAGCAAGAGAGGATATAGAAGGATAGAAGACAGTGGAAAGCGAAACAATATAAAGAAGAGCCCGGCGCAGGTTCCGGGCTTGTTTGTGCTATTTATGTAAGATGGAATCGCGTACGAACTGGGCGGAATAAAAGCCGTTTTGTACAGGATGCAGTACCAGGCGTGTTTCTTTGCCTTTGGGCATCAGGCGGAGCACAGTAGTGATGTCATCTTCGCCGATGATAGCTTCCTGTGCATGATTGAGGCGGTGAAGCAGGTCGTCATAATAAGGGGAGTGCGTTGAAGGTAAACATTCGCAATGATACGTATACATACCACATTGACAGATGTACTTGTTTTCCATGGCAGATAGCCCCTTTCGCAAAAATGATTGTGCGTCCCACCCGGCTGTTATGTTTATTATAGCACAAGGTAAGGAAAGGAAAGGTATACCAGAATAATAATTTTGAATTTTTTGTAGCTCTTTTAGGAGGTTTGTATCTTTAATAACCGGGTTTAAGGAGGTGAAGATTATGCCAAAAGCATTCTTTCTCGATCGTGACGGAGTTATAAATGAAAATCCGCATCCGATTAACCATGTAGGTCAGTTTGCTTTTATTCCCGGGGCGCTGGATGCAATACGTATGCTCCGTGAGCACGACTACCAGGTATTTGTCGTAACGAATCAGGGAGGGGTCGGACTCGGATTTATGAAACAGGAAGCGTTGGACGAAATCCACAGGCATATGAATGAGAGAATTGCTGAGGCGGGTGGCATGCTGACCGAAATTGTCGCCTGCACGCACAAACCGAAGGAAGGCTGTGCCTGCCGTAAACCGGAACCTGGCATGATTCTTGAGCTGGTCCGCCGACACAATATTGATACGAGCAGAAGCTACATGGTCGGAGATTTCTATACGGATATTCAGGCAGGGCACCGGGCCGGGTTAAAAACGGTGTATATTGGTAAGGAAGAGCTAAAGGGTAAGACCCCGCAACCGGACTACATCTTCGATTCGCTCTTTGATGCGGTAACGTCTCTTGTTGGTATGAGCGAACGTTCTCATTGAGCGGGACATAAAATATACAAGGGAGAATAGAAAGATAGAAGGTAAAAGGGCAGAAAAAAACGATCGTCTTTTTCTGTGTGATTTCTAACATTTTCCCTTTATTCTCATCTTTAATTTCTAAATGGGGGGAATCGGAAATGAGCGATATCAAAAACTTGTATGACCGTTATAACAGTTTGCCGACGAACGAGCTTGAAGATATTTTGTACGATATTGAAATGTCAGCCGCACTCACGCTCGGTATGAATACGTATACCGAGCAGCAGCACAAACAGGTGCTGCGGCAAATTTTGAAAGAGAGGGGCGTAGATGTCAACCGGTTGTTTGAAGTATAATCCATGCAAACAAAGGAAGATGTCCGTAATACTGGGCTTGAGGAGCTGCCGGAAGACGTGGGACAGGCCGTCATATATGTGCGTGATGCATTCTCGCTCCCTTGATTTTGTGATAAGATAGAGAAGGTGAGCAACAAATTTATCCTGAAAAGGAGCACGAGAGATGTATCATCGTACACAGACCAGACCTGTTAAGGTAGGGAATTTGACAATCGGCGGCAGCGATCAGGTCATTGTGCAGAGCATGACGACCACTAAGACCGCAGACGTGAAAGCGACGGTGGAGCAGATTCACCACCTTGAAGAAGCGGGCTGCCAGATTGTGCGTGTAACCGTAAATAACATGGAAGCGGCGGAAGCCATTAAGGAAATTAAGCGAAATGTCTCCATCCCGCTCGTTTCCGATATTCATTTTGACTATAAGCTTGCGCTTAAGGCGATCGAGAACGGGATTGATAAAGTACGAATTAATCCGGGCAACATCGGCAAACGCGAAAAAGTAGAAGAAGTAGTCCGTGCGTGCAAAGCGAACGGTGTCCCGATTCGTATCGGAGTAAACGCCGGGTCGCTGGAGAAGCATTTGTTGGAGAAGTACGGCTACCCGACGGCAGACGCGATGGTGGAGAGTGCCCTGCACCATATTTCGATTCTCGAAGAGCTTGATTTCCATGACATTATTGTATCACTTAAGGCATCTAATGTACCGCTTGCGATCGAGGCGTACCAGAAGGCGGCGGCCGCATTCAACTATCCGCTGCATTTAGGGATCACCGAGGCCGGTACGCTGTTCGCAGGTACGGTAAAAAGTGCGGCAGGACTCGGCACGCTGCTGGCGCAGGGCATCGGCTCAACGATGCGCGTCTCACTGAGCGCCGATCCTGTAGAAGAAATTAAGGTGGGCCGTGAACTGCTGAAGACATTCGGCCTGCTGTCTGACGCAGCGACGCTGATTTCCTGCCCGACCTGCGGCCGAATTGAGATTGATCTGATTTCTATCGCGAATGAAATTGAAGACTATATCTCGAAAGTGAAAGCGCCGATTAAAGTAGCCGTGCTCGGCTGCGCGGTGAACGGACCGGGCGAGGCACGCGAAGCGGATATCGGGATCGCCGGCGCGCGCGGCGAAGGACTCCTCTTCAAGCATGGGGAAATCGCGCGTAAGATTCCGGAGGAGAAGCTGGTCGACGAACTGAAGAAAGAAATCGACGAGCTGGCAGAAATTTACGCTCGAACCGGATCGCTGCCCAGACCGGCGCACATGAAGTAATATTATATATTATAATAGAAGAAAGACGGTTGGAACCGTTTGAAGCTGTTGATAAAAGGGGTGGGAACTTGATGTTCTCACCCCTTTTATATAGATAACATACCAGGAAAAGTTCGCTCTTTTTTCACCCATTTTATGGGTGATTTTTTATTTCAAATGTATTTTTTTAAAGTTTCATGTAGAATTCTGTCGATCGAAATTACACTTAGTTTATGAAAAGTTAACGTAAATGATACATTCTAAATGAAAGCGGTGACAATATGAGGAAGTTCGGACTTGTATGGCAAATTTTCCTCGGTCTGATTCTTGGTATCGCCGTAGGAGCCATTTTTTATGGTAATCCGAAGGTGGCAGAGATTCTTGATCCGATTGGAGCAATTTTCATTCACTTGATTAAAATGATCGTCGTACCGATTATCATTTCTACTTTGATTGTCGGTGTTGCTGGTGTCGGCACCGGAAAAAACCTCAGCCGACTTGGCGGGAAAACGATTCTTTACTTCGAGGTCATCACAACCATTGCGATTGTTATCGGTTTGTTGGTGGCGAATATCTTCCAGCCGGGTGCCGGCATTAACATGAACAACCTGGCGCAGTCAGACATTAGTAAATATGTGAATACGACAGAAGAAACGAAGTCGCACGGCTTTGCCGAAACGCTGGTGAATATCGTTCCGACGAACATTGTGGACGCGATGGCCAACGGAGATAACCTGGCGATTATCTTCTTCGCTGTTATGTTCGGTCTGGCATTGGCCAAGCTGGGTGAGCGCGGTAAACCGGTTATTCACTTCTTTGAATTAATTGCAGAAACAATGTTTAACCTGACCAATATGGTTATGAAATTTGCCCCGTTCGGTGTATTTGCGCTCATTGGGGTGACGGTTTCCAAGTTCGGTGTTGCGTCACTTATTCCGCTTGGTAAGCTGATGATTGTTGTATACCTGACGATGATTTTCTTCATGGTAGTAGTTCTTGGTGCTGTTTCGAAGTGGGCAGGCGTGAACATCTTCCGCCTGATGGCTATGTTGAAAGAAGAGTTGCTGCTTGCTTATTCTACTGCAAGTAGTGAAGCGGTACTTCCGCGTATTATGGAAAAACTTGAGAAAATGGGATGTCCGAAAGGAATCGTGTCCTTCGTTATTCCGACAGGCTACTCATTCAATCTGGACGGTAGTACGCTGTATCAAGCGCTGGCCGGTATTTTCATCGCACAGATGTATGGCATTGACCTGTCTATCGGTCAGCAGATTACGTTCGCGCTTGTGCTGATGCTGACGTCGAAAGGGATTGCCGGTGTACCGGGACTTTCCTTCGTTGTACTGCTGGCAACGCTTGGCTCTGTCGGTATTCCGCTCGAAGGGCTTGCATTTATTGCGGGTATCGACCGCCTGCTTGATATGATGCGTACGGTGGTTAACGTAGTGGGTAATAGTGTTGCGGCGATTGTCATGTCCAAATGGGAAGGTCAATTCGATAAAGAAGAGGCCAACACGTATCTGAAAAACTTTGGTCGTGCAGCCGAAAACAACTAATTAAAATGCAAATCCCCTGCCTTGCAAGGCGGGGGATTTTTTGCGTTAGATGACGAAGACGTTGCTGTCTTCACCGAAGAAACGATGAAATTTTGCTTGCATACCAGACGGATCTCTCCATAGTATTAAGTAGTAGAAGAAGAGGTGTTTTACATCGACGGAACGTATGTAATGCGCCAGTTTCACGTAACAGAAGCGCATATTGGCATTGTAAATATTGCGCTAAAAGAGTTGAATTTAGCGCAGCAAGATGTGAAAATCATGAATAGAAAGAGAAACAACTATATCATCAAAAATCCGACGGGCAATACGACGGTACAGCCCGGGGATAAGGTGTTGGTATATGGGGATATCAAGAACATCCGAAAGTTTTTCATTCTCAGTGGGGGAATCCAAACTAGAGATACAATGAAAAACAAGATAAGGGGTTTGATTGTTTATGAAAAGAGGGTTGTATGAGCGCTATGTGCCGGATACGCTGCTGTATGCAGGCGATGAAGGCCAACTGCACCGCGGACATGACAGCATCCTGCGGCGGGACATTCTTCTCTACATTTTCCCTCTCGCGACCGCACAGCCGGAGAAGTTGATGCACGGCTCCTCTGTGCTGCAGGTTCTTGACCGGGGCGAGACGGAGAAGGAAGGGTTCGTTGTGCTCGAATACGTGCCCGGCTTACTGTTAGACCAGGCATCCAGAACGAATCGGCTCTCGCTGAAAGAGGCGCTCGGGATGGCCCGTCAGTTTGTACAAATTCTGCAGGAAGCGAGCCGGATGAAAGGCCGCGGCCTGCTGCTCACGAAACACAACCTCTGGCTGACGGAAGCCGGTGAGGTAAAAGTGGTGAATAGCTGGGACGTTCGCGAGGAACGAGTCGGCCGCGAGATTAGCGACATATTCCGCTTGATGCATCACCTGATGTTTGGTGAAGTCGATATCGAGCTTCCGATTACGCAGATGATTGAAGAGATGGCACTTGCTTATCCGGGCGATCCGTTTATCATTCGCAAGTCGCTGCGGGCAATCTGGCGCAGAGAAGAGAAGAAAGGCGTCGAACAGTATGATCGCATGCTGGCGCAGACGCTTGAAGACATAACATCGTTGTACCACTATATCAAAAAAAATCAGGGAGGCATTCGTCCGTCCGCAATAGAGACAGCGCCGGAAGCATCGGACGGAGAAGAGGCGGCATATATTCCCCGAAGCACCCGTACCCGCGGAAAATCCGTGAGGAATGTGAAGCAGAAGTCAGGCGCGCGCTTTAATCTTCCTGCCAAACGGGTGGCAGTCATCGCCCTTGTCGCCATTGTGTGCATAACGGCGTTCTCTTTTATGCAAAACGACAAGCCCAGCTCTGCCAAATCGGTGGATGCGGTATCTCCGCAGACGCAGAATGAATCGGTACAAGAGGAAAACAACCGGGGTGTCGAGGTGCCTGACGTAGAGGGACTGACGCTTGCGGAAGCCGGACAGCAGTTGAATCAGGCGGGACTCCGCTATAAATATTACCTTGAGTCGTCTTTGCACAAAAAAGGTACGGTACTTAAGCAAAATCCGGCGGCAGGAGAGAAAATGTCCCGGGTAGAAGTCGTTGAATTATGGGTAAGTGAATAAAAGATGGACTGATTTCATTTTCAATAGCACCGTAGTGTGCTATTTTCGTTTATAGGAAAAAAAATAAGCAGAAAGAAGGGATGGTATGCACCAGGCGTTAAAAGGAATGAAAGTGTTGGATTTAACCCGTCTGCTCCCGGGACCGCTGTGCACGATGTATTTGGCTGACTATGGAGCTGATGTAATTAAAATTGAAGATCCTGCACTGGGGGATTATGCGCGCGATATGGAGCCGATGCTGGCCGGAGCCGGGGCGCTGTATCAATTGGTCAACCGTGGGAAGAAAAGCGTAACGCTTAACCTGCAGCATAATGAAGGCAAAGAGGTGATGCGCCGTCTTGCACGCGAAGCGGACATTCTAGTCGAGGGATTCCGACCCGGCGTCATGCATAGACTTGGCCTGGATTATGATACATTGCGCGAAGAGAATACGCGACTCATCTACTGCTCAATTACCGGTTACGGACAGAACGGGCCGTACGCGGAGAAAGCGGGACATGACTTGAATTATATTGGATTTACCGGCCTGCTTCATGAAGCCATTCAAGCGGGACCTTCTCCTGCGGCTTGCCTTCCTCCGGTGCAAATCGCTGATATTGGAGCGGGAACGATGCATGCGGTGAGCGGGATTCTGCTGGCTGCCATTCAGCGGGAACGTACGGGGGAAGGAGCATACATAGATATTTCCATGACGGATGGTGTACTGCCATTCATGATTCCGGCGCTCAGCTACCACCTGGCGGCTAAAGAAAACGGCCGGGCGGCATTCAACCCGCTGACCGGCGCCCTGGCGTGCTATAACGTATATGAGACACGGGACGGAAAGTGGATGGCGCTCGGTGCGCTGGAAGCGAAGTTCTGGAAGCGGTTCTGCGAGGTGGCCGGACTCGATAACCATATGCCTGATTATTGGCAGTTGGACAAGCAGCCGCGGATGAAGGAAGAAGTCGCTGCGTATTTTAAAGAGCACACTTCTGCTGAAATCATGCGCATGTTTAAAGAGGAGGATGTCTGTTTGACTCCGGTCCTGTCGCTTGAAGAAGCACTGCAGGATGAGCACCTGCAGGCGCGCCGCATGTTTGCGCACTGGGACGCATATCCGACCGTTACCCAGGTGAAAAATCCGCTGCTTGATGAATCGCAGCTCGAATCGCAGTCATTTCCGCCGACCCGTGGAGCCAATACGGAAGAAGTGCTGCGAGAAGCAGGGTATGATGACAATGCTATTCAGAATTTAAGAGAAAGACAGATTATTTAAGCAGACTGTTCGATCCTGCGGTCAGGCTGGCTTCAAAGCGATCCAAGAGCTCCAGAAACCGATTGGCTTCCCGGAACGTATGATCCGCCAGCAGAGGGTGAATGTTACTGCGCAGGCGGCACTCCTCGATAAGCTCCCGGGCCGTCTGTTTGAAATCACGAAGCGATTGTACGGCAGGACGGTTTTCTTCGATGAAACGTGTTAGCATCGGCTTCGTCTGTGATTCCGGCCGCATTGATTCCAAGTCCACCGCCTGGAACAGCAATTGGTCGAACTGGTAGCTGAAATCGTTCGCATCGGCAATCAGATTGCGTTCGGAAGGGTCCAATAGATGCGCGATGAATTTGGCATGGTCGGCCATCAACCGGAGGAAAAAGACGTTTTCATTAATGATGGCGTCCGGCAGAGGTTCGAGAATGCCTTTGTTAAGTTGTTCGAGCCGATTCATGAAATAGGCCGCTTCGCGGCTGACGTGGTCGACGAGCAGGGGGTAATTGTTCGTGATGATTTGGCAGGAGAGAATAAGCCCAAGCACTTTGCGTTTAAACGCCCAAATATGTGTAGTTGCCTGGTAGACCTCCATGTTAAAGCGTGCAATTTGTTCCCGGTCGCTGTCGGACGTAAACGCTGCGGCGCGTTCTTCAATATTTTCGAATACATTATAGAAATGGTCGGCTTCCTGAACAAGCTTCGGTTGATCCACCGTAAAGCCAAGGCGCAGGAAAAGAGCATGCTCTTTCATAATCCGGCTCCAGAAGCGAATCTCTTCCAGCGAACGCTCGACAAACAGGTTCGACATTTGGCTTCCTCCTTTACTCTTTTTCTTGGAATTGCGTACACTATATTGTTATGAGTAAGAGAGTGAAATTAGAAAACGGAATTTGTCATATAGCCACAGAAGAGAGTTGCAGAGTGTTATTTTTCATGCAGAAAAGGTAAGATAAAGAGTGAGGGAGGGAAAACGTATGCAGGAAATACAAACCGTTGAACAGTTCCAGGAAGCGATTGAATCGGAACGGCTGACGGTCGCCAAATTCTACACCGACTGGTGCCCCGACTGTCACCGCATCGATCCGTTCATGCCTGAAGTAGAAGAAGCGTATCAGGACAGGCTGACATTTGTCAGTGTGGACCGGGATAAATTCCCGGAGCTGTCCCAGGAACTCGATATCTTCGGCATTCCGAGTTTCGTCGCATTCCGCGGCGGACAGGAGCTCGTTCGTTTCGTCAGCCGGGCTGGCAAGACGCGCGAAGAAATTGAGGCGTTTTTGGACCGTGCCGTGCAGGTGGCGGAATCGCTGCAGAAATAAGCAGCAGGCAGCCCGGAGACGGGCTGCCTGATTTTTTATACGGGAACCGAAACGTCCAGAGGATACACCGTAAGTGTATCCGCATGATTTTCGAGCCAGGAAGCGATAATGAGCATCTCATCTACTTCTTCTACCGTAGGAGCGTCCATGGTCCCTTTTGCTTGTTCGTACAACGCGCGCGCTTTGACAAGCATATCGGCAGTATTCGCTTCTGTTAGGCAGTCTGTTTTTAGCGTCGCAATCAGACGGCCATGGACAATGACGAGGCCGATGCAGCCGACTTCCGGATCGGCGGAGATGACGAGTGCGTGATGGCGCGCCACGGAGCGTTTAATCCGACCGTTATAGCGGGCTAGATCGATGAGCCACTGCCACTCCTGTGCTTCTTCGAAACGGAGTTCAGCCGCGCTCACGTCACGCAGTCGTTCAAGTTCAGTTTGCATAGCGGGACTGGATTCGAGCACGTCAATGGCTTTCTGTACATGAGAAGCGTACTGCACATCCAGGGCGCTGTCCACACAGGGTGCCATGCATTGCTTTAAGTCGGCGTATAGGCAGGAGTGATGGGGAAGCGGTCCTGCACAGCGCCGCAGTTTCAGCCAGTTATTCAGTGCGTCGACTGCCGGATACAGCCAGTGCGCTTTGCGGTATGGGCCGAAATAAAGGGCGCCCGAAATGACGGCGTCCCGCGAGATTTCCAGATATGGATAGGGTAGATCGGTGCGCAGCACGATAAACGGATACGCTTTGTAATTGCGCAGCGCTCGATTGTACAGCGGAAGATGACGGCGGATGAGCCGGGCTTCCACCAGCAACGCTTCGAGCTCGGATGCGGTAAAGCGCAGTTCTACGGTACGGGCTGCATGCACCATGCGTTTAATCTTCGATGTGTGCTGTCTGTTGTTATAGAAATAGGTTGAGATGCGTTTTTTTAAATTTTTGGCTTTGCCTATGTAAATGATGTTGTCGTCTTTGTCGCGGTACAGATAGACTCCGCACTTTTCAGGCAGTGTTAGATGAAAACCGGGAGTAATGGTATATTTCATAACAACCCCTCTTTGCGGTGGTGCATTCGGTTGTTATTTTACCATATTATATGTTATGTTACCTGCTTGTTTTTGTGAAAATCATGAGAAAAGAAGGAAGGGGAAGAGGAAATAAGATCCGGGGAA
>NZ_DFMZ01000024.1:18602-22076 GCF_002375825.1 Aneurinibacillus sp. UBA3580 | reverse complement strand
TCTTCTCTCTTTCCCTTCGTACCCCAAAAGTCAGCCTCTCTCCCATGATTTTCATGTCGGGGTTGCGGCTGAAAAGCTACGGTGGTTTTTTGCGAGCGGGTGCTCGAATGAGAGAAAGGAGACAAATGCTTATGTCAGTGACCGAACATAAAAAAGAGGCACCAAAGCAGGTAGGTTGCATGGTGATTACGGTGAGCGATACACGGACGCCGGAGACGGATAAAAGCGGCCAGTTGATGCAGCAATTTCTGACGGAAGCGGGACACACGATAGAGCGGTACGTAATTGTGACGGACGAAAAAGCTGCCATTTCACAGGCGATTAAAGACGGAGCGAACGATCCGAAAGTGCAGGCGATTCTCCTGAATGGAGGGACGGGAATCGCGAAGCGGGATGTGACCTATGAAGTGGTGGCTTCGATGTTGGATAAGGAGCTGCCAGGCTTCGGCGAAATCTTCCGCATGCTGAGCTACACGGAGGATATCGGTTCGGCGGCGATTTTAAGCAGGGCGATTGCGGGTGTCTATCATGACCGGGCTGTTTTCTCGACGCCGGGATCGTCCGGCGCTGTGCGGCTTGCGATGAGCAAACTCATTATTCCGGAGCTTGGCCACGTGCTGCGTGAGATTTATAAATAAGATCATTAACATTGCATTATTTTATAAATATCAGTGCTTTTGTTAATTGACGAGTTAACATATGTCGGACAATCGACGTGTCAAAAGACACGCCTTGTCCGAAGCCGAGAACACTCATGACTGAAGTCACGAGTGTTCTCGGCTAATCTATAAATTTTCCGTTTTATTCAAATTCATTTCTATCGACCTATCAGTTGACGCGGCAGATACTGTTTACTTCAATTAGGCTAGATGTTCCTTTAGCTGTTCGCGCAGGGTTCGCTTAAGAAACTTACCTAC
Organism: Aneurinibacillus sp. UBA3580; assembly: GCF_002375825.1. Classification (NCBI taxonomy): domain Bacteria; kingdom Bacillati; phylum Bacillota; class Bacilli; order Caryophanales; family Paenibacillaceae; genus Aneurinibacillus; species Aneurinibacillus sp. UBA3580. The sequence continues at coordinate 21,159 of NZ_DFMZ01000024.1, read as the reverse complement.
AGAAGTTTTTGGGATCTCATCCATTATCACAATATCGTCCGGCAACCACCATTTAGCAAACTGAGGAGCAAGGAATTCCATTAAATCTTTTTTGCTTACCGTCGCTTTGTACCCTTCCTTTAGGACGACGCAAGCTACCGGTCGTTCCTGCCATTTTGGATGGGGAACGGCCACAACGGCTGCCTCAAAAACGGCTTCATGCGCCATTAAAGCGTTTTCTAAATCAACAGAAGAAATCCATTCTCCTCCGCTTTTGATTAAATCCTTCGTGCGATCGACCAGTTTGACCACACCTTCTTCATCAATCGTTGCCACATCTCCTGTATGGAGCCAACCGTCTTTAAAGGCATCCTTCGTCCGTTCATCAAGGTAATATTCATCAGCTATCCATGGGCCCCGAACAAGAAGTTCGCCCATTTCTTCTCCGTTCCACTGGACTTCACCATCGTCTCCTATAACCTTTATTTCTAAGCCGGGCATTACCAATCCCTGCTTTGAACGAATATCCAGCTTATCTTCCTCAGGTAAGTCTTGCTGATAGCTTTTCAAACGGGAAAGAGTCACAATAGGGCTTGTTTCTGTCAGGCCGTAAGCGTGCAGAAAAGGGATCTTATATTTGGATTCGTACGTTTTGATCATTCCGCGCGGAGCGGCAGAACCCCCGCATAATATCGCACGGAGACTACCCGTCTCATAATTTCCTTCTTCCAGTTCTTTTAACAATGCGAGCCAAATTGTCGGAACTCCCGCCGTGATCGTGACCTTCTCCCGTTCGATGAATTGGGCCAGTATCTTCGGTGTAAACTGCGGTCCCGGCAGCACCTGTGTCGTTCCGAACCAGGTGGAGGCAAATGGCAGTCCCCAGGCATTTGCATGAAACATGGGGACAACAGGCATCGCAACATCGGATTCCGAGATTGCGGCTGCGTCCGCCAACCCCAGAGCCATGCTATGCAGAACAATGCCGCGGTGGGAATACACCACTCCTTTTGGATTTCCAGTAGTAGCCGAAGTATAGCACATTCCGGCAGGAGCGTTTTCATCAATGTCCTTCACAAAACTAAATTCAGGGTCTCCATCGGCCAACAAATGTTCATAGGAATAAAGCGGCTCCAGGGTTGATGATGGAACATCGTCTTTATCAGTCATCACCACAAAAGCCTCAACTGTTTTTAATTGACTCTTGATTTGTTCCACCAACGGCAAAAGATCCTCATCTACAATTAAAACCTTATCTTCTGCATGATTCACGATATAGACGATATGTTCAGGGGAAAGGCGGATGTTTATCGTGTGCAATACGGCTCCCATACCCGGTGCAGCAAAGTAGACCTCTAGATGACGATGATGGTTCCAGGCGAGAGTCCCGACGCGCTCTCCACGCTGAACTCCCAGCCTCTGAAGTGCACTGGACAAGCGACGTGCCCGTTTTCCTATCTGGGCATAGGTAAATCGGGCAATGCCTGAGGATGTTCTGGATACAACCTCCTTTTTCGGAAAATATTTTTCCGCCCTTTCCAGCAAAGAGCCAACCGTTAATTGAACATTCATCATTTGCTTCATCCACCTCTTTTTGCAATGTATTTTATTTTTTTGATTTGCTTTGTATGAGGATTTGTCTATTCTGCTATAGTAAGGTGTCGATGGGTTATTTCGGCTGTATGAGAATTACTCTGTCCGGCCAGCCCGTTTCTCCGTTAAGCGTATCGGATTTTCTAATTGATAGCACTTCCATAAAAATTCAGTGTGTGTTTATCTCCTTTATATCCGAGTCCTCCAGGAAGATTCATAAATATCATATCAAATCTTACTATTCATTGTATATAAAATATTTTGAATTAAATCCAGTGGCTTTTCATCGTATTCCGCTCAATTTTTTTACCTTGGCCATTGTAAGGACTGGTTTAATTTTTTTTTGGCTATGATAACTAAAAGAAAGGAGGTGTTTTTATGGCAAAGGACGTACTATGCGAAGTAAACAACTGTACTTATTGGGCCCAGGGAAACAAATGCAATGCGGATGAGATTTACGTAGTCAGTCACAAAGGTAAGCAAGCTTCCACTACAGAAGAAACCGACTGTAAAACGTTCAAACCGGGTATGTAAAAACAAATGATTGCCGTTTTTTGAAGAGTCTCTTGTCGAAAGCGATAAGAGGCTCTTTCTGTTTTTCAGCTTAAATATTCAGTTTCTATTACAATCGGTTTGTTTCTGCTCCTTTTTATCCTGTTAAAGTTGTATGGGACATCGCTGTCCGAAGCATTCCTCTTTACATGGAGGGGAAATAAAGCTAACTTTGAATATGGGTGTTGTTTGGAAACGATGTGAGGAGCCTTGCCGAACGAACCGTGTGGATCATTTAAATAAAAGGGGATTGTAAAGTGAACGTTCATGCAAATACGGAAACATCTGCCGGCTCAAAATCCAATCAGCCGAAGCCAGGAATGCGAGTACTCGTGATGACCTCTGTCCCGGCTGAGAGGGACGCGGTGCTGCGTGGACTCCGTGGCGCCAGTAGATTTGACGTGGTGGTGGCGGGCGTCGGCCCGGCAGCGGC
>NZ_DFMZ01000024.1:6185-18495 GCF_002375825.1 Aneurinibacillus sp. UBA3580 | reverse complement strand
GCGGCTGCAGCCAGCACAGCGACCGTGTTGGCATCTGCCGAGTACGGCTTGGTAGTGAGTGCCGGAATCGGTGGCGGCTTTGCCGGTCGGGCCGAAGTAGGCTCTCTGGTGGTGGCGAGCGAGATCGTTGCCGCCGACCTGGGAGCGCAGACGCCGGAAGGTTTCTGCAGCCTGGACGAGCTGGGGTTCGGCTCCACCCGCGTTCCGGTTGACACTGACCTGACGACCCGGGTGACGGAGGCGCTGTATGCGGCTGGACTTCCGGCCACGACCGGACCGGTGCTCAGTGTATCAACTGTAACGGGTACTGCTGCGACCGCCTTAGAGCTGGCCTCACGGGTGCCGGGAGCGGCTGCTGAGGCGATGGAGGGATATGGCGTGGCTACGGCAGCCCGTAACCGCGGCGTACCGGTCCTGGAAATCCGTGCGATTTCGAACCCGGTCGGTCCGCGTGACCGGACCGCCTGGCGTATCGAAGAAGCGCTAAACATACTAGAAGCAGCGAGTTCAATATTATCGGAGGTGTTATGATGAGAATTGCCTTTTCTCCTTGTCCTAATGATACTTTTGTTTTCCATGCCTGGGTACACGGGTTGATACCTGACGCGCCAAAGCTCGACGTTACATACGCGGACATCGATATTACCAACAGTCTGGCGGCCAGCTCCAACGGGCCTGACGTGCTCAAAATTTCGTATGCGGCTTTGCCGTGGGTGCTGTCCGAGTACGCACTGCTTCCCTGCGGGGGAGCGTTGGGCAGAGGCTGTGGACCGCTGATATTGACGAAAAACAGTACGGAGCCAGCGGCGCTGGCCGGCCGACGGGTTGCGGTACCGAGTGAGCGATCGACCGCCTACCTGCTGTTCCGGCTGTGGGCAGCCCAGCATGTACCAGAAGGCGTGGGCGAAATCGTGATTATGCCGTTTCACGAAATTATGCCGGCAGTGCGCGATGGTCTGGTTGATGCCGGGCTGGTAATCCACGAGGCGCGCTTTACCTATCACACGTACGGGCTAAATATGTTGGCTGACCTGGGGAACTGGTGGGAAGCCGACACCAATCTGCCGATTCCGCTGGGAGCCATCATCGCCCGCCGGTCACTCGATCTGGAGGCAATTGCCGGATGGATTCGCACGTCGGTCGAATACGCATGGGCAAACCCGGAAGCATCCCGGGATTACGTGATGTATCACGCGCAAGAGTTGGCTCCTGAGGTAGCACAGGCGCACATTGACCTATACGTGAACAAGTTCACTGCGGATTTGGGCGAGGACGGATATGCGGCGGTAACCGCTCTGCTTAGCCGGGCCGCGCAAGAAGGACTCGTGCCGAAAGTGGATTTCGGGGCGCTGCGCTGACGCGATCGGCGGACAATGAATCCGGGAGTATAGGGATTCAAAGGATAGTAGACACCGGGTAAACAAATAAGCCACCTGTATATACAGGTGGCTTAAGGTAATGCTTATCGTTCTTCAACATATTTCCGTCTTTTTCACGAGTAAAAGCGAACCTAGAAGGAGAAAATTCTAAAAGAACAACGAACGTACACTTTATTTTACATTTGCGATATCCACACTACCCCTATGCCCTTTCTAGAGTCAAATTAAAAAACTGCAAGAGTCCAGGTGGTTTATATTGAATTTGAAAGGTAACATCATTTATAATTTAATCGAATATTTAGAATTATCGGCCTTATAGGGAGGGTGCTATGGATACGAAGTTCATTTATAAAGGATTACCACGGCCTGAGTCGTCCAATTTAATCTCCGGCATCCAAACCGCATGGGTAAAATATATTGAAGAGGGAATAAAGCCTGAATCTCTACTTCGTTCAGAAATTATTGCTTCCTGGGAAAGATCGAAGAAATTCGGAGTGAACCCTTTGCAGAAGCAGGTTGAGGAAAGCATTGGAAATGATGAACTAAGTTTATTTCAGGAAAAAAATGATAAACTTCTTCACTACGCCAGACCGGATATGAAATTCCTGGCAGAATCTCTAGAGGGATCGGGAACTATAATAACAATTAGCGATAAAAATGGGCTTTTATTGGATATGTATGGAGATCGTGAAATTTTAAGAAGAGCGGAGAAAATAAATTTTCTTCCAGGGTCGGTCTGGAGTGAAGAAGTTGCTGGAACGAACGCTATAGGTACGGTTATAAAAAATAAGATGCCCGTGCAGATTTTATTTACTGAACATTTTTGTACGGGATGGCAGGATTGGATTTGTGCGGCGGCCCCTATATTGAATCCGTTTTCACATGAGTTAATGGGGGTTTTAGATATATCTGGAAAGTGGAGAAATATTCATCCGCACACATTAGGATTAGCGATTAGTAAAGCTAATAACATCACCAGGTATATCGAGAGGATTATTTATCATGAGGGATTACGAATGAATCCTTTCTTGACGGCCACACTTGGTTCTTTTGAGGATGGAATTATTATTGCAGATGAAAAAAAGAATATTTTGAGGACCAATACAAAGGTAGAATCATTTATAAATGAAATCAATAAGAAGAAATCGCTTAAAGACTATCCGGAAATTGAAGAACTTGTCGATAATGTTATAAGCAGTAAATTGTCGGTTGTTGAAAACGAGCTCACGCTCAATGGTATGCGAGACAGGTTCATTTGCACTGTACATCCTGTCATGTTTGATCGAAACACTCTACTCGGGATAGTGGTTTGTTTACGTAAAAGCGCCCAAAAATTCAATGCAAAAGAGAGTAAAAGCATAATATCGGCAGCAGATTCTGGAATAGCAAGATATACATTTGATCATATGATTGGCTCAGCTCCCACATTTGTAAAGAGTGTTGATAAGGCTAGAAAAGCGGCATCTTTAGATTCTACTTTACTTTTAACCGGGGAATCTGGTACCGGAAAAGAGTTGTTTGCCCAGGCAATACACAATGCAAGTGAAAGAAGTCATAATCCTTTCATTGCTCTAAATTGTGGTGCAATTCCTCGCGAGTTGATTGAAAGTGAACTATTCGGCTATGAACAAGGGGCTTTTACGGGTGCCAAGCAAAAAGGGAGCAAAGGAAAGTTTGAATTAGCAGATGGAGGCACCATTTTTCTAGATGAAATAGGAGACATGCCTTTAGAAGTACAAGTTCATCTTCTTCGTGTTCTTGAAGAAAGAATGATTATGAGGGTCGGTGGTGATAAAGTTATACCGATCAATGTGCGAGTAATTGCAGCGACTCATAAAAACCTGATGGATGCTGTACGGACAGGGACTTTTAGGGCTGACTTATACTATCGTCTTCGCGTAATCGAATTGAAAATTCCCTCTGTGCGTGATAGGTCTTCGGATATTCCGCTTTTGGTTAAACATTTTCTTAAACAACTTAGTGGGAAATTTGGTAAGAAGGACATTCAAGTAGATTTACAAGCAATGAGGTGTCTACAGTCTTATTCATGGCCAGGTAATATTCGGGAGTTAAAGAATGTAATAGAACAAGCTATTTTTAATATGGAAGGAAACACTATCCTTCCGTGTGATCTTCCGTCAGAGCTATTAGCGGGAGAAGAACAAAGTGTAACGTGTGAAAAAGAACATTTTATTACTGTAATTAAGGCTGCCGGGGGAAACATTACCCTTGCTGCTGAAAGATTAGGAATCTCCAGAGCAACAATGTACAGGAAAATGAAGCAATTGGGCATCTCTTCTGAAACCGTTCATTAAAAGTCTTATTTAAGGGAAAACCGATTTTTATAGTGTGAGACAGATGAGACGAAACGGAAAGTGTTAAAAATAGTTGAATTAAAAAAGGATTTGTATCAAAAAACGATACAGATCCTTTTTTAATTCTATTCGTATTCTTAGAATGGTTGACTTAAGAAGCCCGGAAGGCAATTCATCTGCAGGAAACATCATGAAAAGAAGGATAGATAGTGAAACCTTGAGACAAATGATACAGCTCATGTTTCATTGAGACAAAGGTAAAGATGATGGAACGCTAACAGGCCCAGTATTTTCAATGATATTCCTTTATATGAACATTTGGCACCCTTTTTGCTAAATGATAAAGACAGAAGGGAGGGATAACCCCTTTATGTAAAAAGCCACATCACACAAAAATGAAAAGGCTTACAATAGATGGATAAAAAGGAGGATCAAATATTAAAACGGTAAATTGAACGGCATTGATAACTTATGAGATTCATTGAACAACGCAAAATAAAGAATGAAAGGGGAATCAAAGATGGGACTGTTAATGACCATTGATAACGGTGGTACATTTACCGATGCGTGTTTGATCGATGGGGAGCGCGTGTTTCGTGCCAAGACCCTCACAACACCGTATGACTTAACCAAATGTTTTATCGAAGTGATCAAGGCTGCTTCCAAAGAGATTTATGGGGAGGAAAACATCCGTGCTCTTTTAACCGATCTTGATTATCTGCGTTATTCCACTACAGGAGGTACGAATGCAATCGTGCAGAAAAAAGGACCGCGCCTCGGTCTCATCCTGCGCGAAGGGACAAATCCTTCATTTCTGTTGGGAAGTAACGAAGAAAAAGAAATGTTTACTGCTATGGTGGATGATCGTATTGCGGGGATTAACCCCAATGGGGAAGGGCAAGAATTGGAAGCTAGAGTGGTAGAAGTCATTAACCAATTACTCTCCCAGGGTGCTAATCGTTTAGTCGTTAGTTTAAGTGGAGCGAATATGGTAGAAGACGAAATTAAAATTAAAAAGATTATTTTACGGAAATATCCCCGCCATCTTTTAGGAGCGGTTCCTGTATTATTCTCACATGAGTTAGTAGATGACGTAAATGATAGCAGACGGACTTGGGGGGCTTTAATTAATTCATTTCTTCACTCGGGTATAGAGCGCTTTTTATACAACGCAGAAAATGTGTTGCGTGAATACCGTACGAAAAATCCGTTGCTTATTTTCCATAATGATGGTAGCTCAGCCAGGGTAGCCAAGACTACAGCCATTAAAACCTATGGTTCAGGGCCTCGCGGAGGAATGGAGGGAACGAAGGCACTGGCTCAACATTATAACATTCCGGCATTGTTGACTCTGGATATTGGGGGAACCACTTCCGATATTGGTTTGGTCAAAGCCGGTCAGATTAAAGAAGATGTATACGGAAAAATTGAAGAGATTCCAACGTCATTCTCTTTAAGCGATTTGATTAGTGTGGGTGCGGGTGGAAGTTCAATCTTCAAGGTTGTGGAAGGAAAGATTGTTGTTGGTCCGGAAAGTGTAGGAGCTGCACCGGGACCCGCTTGTTTCGGACGCGGAGGACAGGAACCGACGATTACGGATGCATACCTTTTGATGGGAGTATTGGATTCTCGGTCCTATTTCCGTGGTAGCATGGTTCTCGATGAGTCCCGTGCCAGGGCAGCAATCGAAGAGAAAATTGCGAAGCCCCTTGGAGTAAGCCTTGAAGAGGCTTTAGTGGCAATGGAAAAAGCGTATGAGGAAAAGATTGCGAAAGGATTGGCTGTTTATCAGGACCAGGCGGACGAAGTAACGCTGTTAGCTTTTGGTGGTGCAGGACCAATGAGTGCTTGTGGAGTGGCAAGGGCGGCAGGAATTAAACAAATCGTTATTCCGCGTTTGGCTGCAGTCTTTAGTGCGTTCGGAATTTCATTCAGTGATATTGCGCATGAATATCAAGCTAATTTAGTTGAGATTAAAGGAAAGGGTTTACAGGAAAAGTTAAATCAACTGGAAGAGCGGGCTAAACGGGATATGTTTGCGGAAGGGTTCGATATCTCGGAGTGTACAATTCAAACTCATCTCAGCTTTTTCCGAAATGGGGAGTACCAGACGATTACACTTGACCCATTAGATACCGTAATCTTCGGATTGGAAGGAGCCCAGGATATTCGCCTTCATCTTAAAGTGGAAAGGCCAATTGCTCACATTAAGTTAGAGAATAAAAAGAAATTGAAGGAACATGCTCCAGCCCCACTATATCAAAAATCAATTTTAAACACGGAAAAACAATCAAAAGAGATTCCGGTTTATCGTTTTGAGGAGATGAAGCCAGGGGCTATCGGAGCAGGACCCGCTTTGATTGAAGATGAGTATTTCACCTGCCGTATTTTAGAAGGGTGGACGTTTAAGGTCAACGAAAACAAGGATATCTTTTTGTACGATGAAGGGGGGAAAGCATAATGAAAGCTAACATGACGGAGTATTTAGCAATCGATCTGGAAAAAGAGCTTTGGTGCTGCCGCAAATGTGACCACGAAATTGCCTCGGCTCGTGGAAATTATAAAGAAGGTCTTCTCGTGTACAATCGTGATCCAAGAGAAATTCATAAGCCTATTATTAATCCTGATTGGTATGAGTTTACTTTTTCACCCGATCCCAACTGGTGCCAGATTCTTGAGTATTATTGCCCTAATTGTGCAACCATGGTGGAAGTAGAATATTTACCACCCGGCCATCCTCCACTACATGATATGGAATTCGATATCGATGCATTAAAAGATCGTTATCTTAAAAGAGAGGTGAAGAGAGCATGAAACAAGTGAGTGTAGATATTGGCGGAACGTTTACAGATTGCTTTCTGGTTTGGGATGATATTTATTTAGAAACGAAAGCGTTAACAACACACCATAACCTGGCACTTGGTTTTATGGAGGCACTGGAGCAGGCATGTAAAGAGCTTGGGAAAGATATTCGCACCGTCCTTTCTCAATTGGATTCCGTGCGATATGCCACAACTTTGGGAACCAATGCCCTGATCGAACGAAAAGGACCAAAAATTGGATTGTTGACTACAGCCGGTTATGAAAGTCAGGTCCCTTTAAGCCGTGGTCGCGGTTATGGTGATGGTTTGACACCGCAGGAGCAGCAAGACTTGCCTGCCGGTCAGCGCCCCGAGCCGATTGTACCAATTCCAATGATAGCAGGGATTCGTGAGAGGATTGATTATAAAGGCGACATTGTAATGCCACTAGATGAAGAGCATCTTCGTCAGCAAATTCGACACCTTGTTGACCGCGGGACCCAGGCATTTGTGGTCGGGCTGGTGAATTCCGTTGTCAACCCGGTGCATGAACGAAGAGTAGAAGAAATTCTCCTGGAAGAGTATCCGACCCATATGTTAGGTGCGATTCCTGTTATTCTTTCCCATCAGGTAGCTGAACGGAAAGGAGAATATGTGCGCATTACCTCTGCTATTCTGGATGCCTATTTGCATGATCAAATGTATCATGCATTAAGTTCGCTTGAAATGACGCTGAAGGAATACGGGTATAACAAACCTATGTTAGTCGTTCACAATATCGGTGGAATGGCCCAGTTGAACTCAACGCATGCTCTTCAAACGATTCATTCCGGTCCAACAGCAGGGATTAACGCCGCTGAGCACCTTTCAGAAGAATTTAATGTGGGACATTTAGTTGCCATGGATATGGGTGGAACAAGCTGTGATATCGGGGTTGTTGTAGGTGGTGGTATCCGATTTTATGATTTTAACCCTGTAATTGATAGATGGTTAGTCAGTGTTCCAATGCTTCATTTGGGAATTATTGGTGCAGGAGGAGGTTCCATCGCCCGCTACGATAAAACCTTGAAGCATATTGAAGTGGGGCCAGCCAGTGCAGGTTCTGAACCGGGTCCGGCATGTTTTGACCGGGGTGGAATCGATCCGACAGTAACGGATGCGGATTTGATTTTAGGATACTTAGATCCGGAATATTATGCGGAAGGTCACATTGCGCTAAACAAGAAGCGCTCGGAATTTGCGATTAGGGAAGCGATTTGTGATGAATTGGATATAAGTGTTGTGGAAGCGGCGCGTCAAATAAAGAAAAAAGTAGACACCAATATGGCCCACGCTATTTTTAAAGAACTTGGTGTTAAAGGATATGATCCGAAAAACTTTACCCTCCTGGCATATGGAGGGAACGGGCCTCTCCATTGTTGTGGTATCGCAAAAGTTCTTGATATCGAAAAAATCTTAATTCCTCCGTTCTCTCCTATTTTCTCAGCAGTGGGAGCAGGTATCATGAATCAGGTAAATATTCATGAAAAATCGGTGTTTATGAACATTTATGATTCCAATACGCGGAGTCTCTTTAAAGAATATGATCGCTTCAACTCGATCGTCGAGGAATTGGAAGAGGAAGGAAAAGAGGAGCTGTTGCGTCAGGGAATCCCGGAAGAAGCAATTCAGCACCGGCTGGAACTGGATATGCGTTACGGAAATCAGCTGACACAAACTTCCGTTATTTCTCCAGTCAACCGTCTAAATAATATGGCTGAAGTGCTGGAGCTGGTGAACTCGTTCAGCGTAAACTATGGCGAACGATTTGGGGAGGGAAGCCAGCAGCCTGAAGCCGGTATCCGGATCAATACGATCCGTGTGCTATCTTTCATTGAGCTGGAGCGGGTTGAGTTTAAGAAACCGATTGAAGATCAAACAGAAGCGCCGAAACCTGTTAGTAAACGTAATTGTTATTTTGTTGATATCGATGAACCGGTGCTTACGAATGTGTACCGTACACAATTGATTCAACCGGGGGCTGTTATTGAAGGACCTGCACTCGTGGAATCGCCCCGTACTACCTATCTAATTGAGCCGGGCTGGAAATTGATTATGGGCGAACAAAATTCGGCCTGGATTGTAAATAATCTGAATAATAGTTCAAGTAATAAATTTCAAACGAATACGATGGCCGTAAAATAATAAAAGGGAGTGTGGAAACATGGCTTTGGATGAATTGAAGCGAGAACAAGAGCTAGTAGAGAAATTTTTGAAAGAAACCACCCTTTTTCTTGGTCCTGGCCCCGGTTTGATGCAGGACCATACCTTGGCTCCAATAACAGAAAGGGAAATGGAGGCCATCGAGAAGGTTACGGATCCTTCTGTTCTTAGTGTGGCACGCAGCAAGATGCAAGCAGGAACCAACGAAGCGTTTGAAATGCTTGAACAGATTGGAGCTGCACCAGGAGCAAAATGGGGGGATTTGGTTTGCGGGATCTTTACCGCGAAAGGAGACTTATCCATCGTAAGCTCTGGCGGAGTGTTAATCTTCGCCGGATGTACGCAATATGGGGTAAAATATATCGTTCAGAATTGGCTCGATGATCCCGATGTAGGCGTAAAGCCCGGTGACATCTTCTACTACAATGATGCTCGATATGGTGGAGTTCACAATACAGACCAAAACTTGATTATGCCGGTTTTTCATGAAGGGGAGTTAATTGCCTGGATTGTGACCGTTGTCCATGAAGGGGAAAATGGGGCGATCGAGCCGGGTGGTATGCCATCTGCTGCCGAACAAGTTTATGATCAGGGTCTTGCTATTTCACCGGTTCGGGTAGGTGAAAATTATAAGTTTTATAAAGATCTCCTCACTTATTTCCAAAATTCCGTTCGTGAGCCCAAATTGCAACTGGTGGATATGAAAGCCAAACTTTATGCTGCCCGCCGCATTGAACAGCGCATCGAGGAAACCATTGGTGAATACGGTGTAGATGCTGTGGTTGCCGTCTTGAGAAAGACATTAGATGATACGGTAGAAGAGGTAAAGCGCCGTCTTCGTCAATGGCCTGACGGCAAAGTGCGGATGGTGGGTATTGCTGACAGTACTTTGCGGGAAAATTTATTAATTAAAGCCAATCTGGAGCTAACTAAAAAAGGCGATCTCTTAACCCTTGATTTCCGGGGATCATCGCCCGAATTTGCCAACCGTCCTAACAACTCGGTAACAAGCGCGATGAAAGGGATGCTGGCCCAATTATTCCTATCATTTGTTTGGCCTGATCTCCCAAGGAATCAAGCAGTTCTAGCGCCAATGGAATTTATTGTCGATGAACATTCTATCTATAATGCTTCATACGATGTTCCGAATGCACAAAGTATGATGACGTTTTTTCCGGCGTTCACGGCAACGCAGGCAGCTTTAGCCAAATTTTTATACAACAGTCCGGAAAAAGCCACGAAGGTTTTGGCCCCTTGGTACAACATGATTAGGACTTGTATTTATGGTGGGGTAACCCAACATGGGGAAACTGTGGGTAATCTATGTGCCGACTTGAACGGAATGCCTGGCGGAGCAAGGGAAGGTCTTGACGGAGAGCACGCGATTGCGCCGATCTTTGCCCCGATGGCGGAGCAGGGGGAGCAAGAACTGATTGAGGAAGAAGTTCCGATTATGCAGCTTTCCCGCCGCCTGATGAAAGACAACCAGGGATTTGGCAAATATCGCGGTGGTCAGGGCTATCAAATGTTTTTGACGCAAAAGGATTCGGACTATTTCGGGTTTATGAGCACGACTATCGGTTCCAAATATCCGTCAACGTATGGAATTTTTGGAGGTTATGCCTGCCCGGCTTACCCGCTTTGCAAAATCAAGGGTGTGGATATTTTTGAGATTATGAAAAATGAACCGGAGAAGATGGTCTATACAACCGAAGAGATCATGAATAACCGTCCTTTCGAAAATGCTACCTATACAACGCATCATGGCGGATTACAATTTGAATTGGTTCAAGAGGGTGAGCTTTATATCATTACGCAAGGGACTGGTGGCGGTTATGGGGATGTACTCGACCGGGATCCGGAAAATGTCATTAAGGATGTGGAGGAAAACCTGATTTCCCAAGAAACGGCCAATAACATTTATAAAGTCTTTTACGATCCGAAAACCCTTGTACTGGATGTGAAAAAGACAGAAGAGGCACGACAAAAAGAGAAAGAAGACAGGAAAAAGAGAGGGATTCCGTATCAGGAATTCGCAAAAAATTGGGTAACCGATAAGCCGCCTGTTCATCTTCCCTTCTATGGTTCATGGAAAGATCGGGATATTATCTTTGCCGGATCCCCGGATAATGTTATGACGGAAGGAAATCTAAAAGCAGTATGGTTACCGAATCCAAAAGATGTTCGCATTTCAGAATTAGAAAAAGAACTTCAAGAATTAAAAGAAAAAATTAATTCCTAATCTTTAGATAAAATTAATATAGTTAACTGAAAAGTCAGCAAGTCATTTTTTGCTGGCTTTTCCAGCTACTATAAAAATGAAGGGGGGAATGAGGAATGAATTTTAAACAGTTTTTATTTCCGTCCGATACGAAGAGAAAAGTCTGGTTAGATTTTCTTGACTATGCCAACCGCCTTTTTGCAGCAGGCAGGGAAGACTTATGGAGTAATCCAGATACCTTTATCTCCATCTATAGCCAGGGGCAGGGACTGCTTCGTTCAGATGTGCTGAGTCTTTCTATCCTTGACTTCTACGCGGACTTTATTCATCGTGAACCGGAGGTCAGGGAACCGTGGATGGGCAGAAAACCGACATTTGCCTTAAAAAAACTGCTGGCACTGGAAGAACCGAGAAGGGTTCTTTTGGATGTTTTATCAGGACTACAAACTCTTTATCGGGGAAATCCGCCTATCGTACTTGCGATCCCCTCTCCACAAAGATTGCTTTTATGGTTGGATTCAGTGGTGCAGCTTGATCAGGATCATCCGATAAGCGGTGATGATATCGAGGCGGCAGCTATATATTTGGCCGAGTATTTACGGTCTTTTTCTACTTCAGGACTATCGGCGATTGTCATCATGGAGAGTGATTCTCCACTTTTAGATCTAAATGAAGCTCTGTCTCTCTACCAGCCCGTGTTCAATATAGTAAAACACTATCAGTGGTCGGTGGGAATCCAGCAGGAGGGAATAGCTCATGGAATTACCGGGGACGGGGATGAGGTAGATTTTTATCTCTATGGAGATAGCGAAAGTAGCGACTTGCTTCCTCTTTGGAAGAAGGGACTTGCCATTGGAGGGGGATTAAATCGGAATTTTTGGGAGGGGAATTCCGATTTATCTGAACTCCCTTCTATAGGACTCGCTTACGGGATGATCCCCGGGAATGCGGAACCTGAAAAGGTACTTGCCCAATTGAAAAAGTTGCATTCGTAAAAATTTTTGCGATTAATGGAAAGAGGTAAATGGAATGGATGTAATTGGAAATGGAACCTTGCGAGACCTGCTTAACGAAAAGACAGCCCTTCATCCTGATAAAACATTTCTTCTCTAAAGGAGAATGAACAGGTTTCGGAAGAAGAGATCATTTCCTTCTGCAAATACCGGCTGACCAGGTTCAAAGTTCCTGAATATGTAGAATTTATAACCGAGCTGCCCCGAACATCCGTTGGGAAGATTCAAAAGCATATACTCCGTATATGGCATGAGGAAGGAGTGAAAAACATATAAAACGAACAAAGCATAGTTGACAACTGAGTTTTAAAGGATTAATATACCTGTATGAAATAAAAAATATTTAGACTCTTATCGAGAGAGGTGGAGGGACTGGCCC
>NZ_DFMZ01000024.1:5101-6093 GCF_002375825.1 Aneurinibacillus sp. UBA3580 | reverse complement strand
GAGAGAGGTGGAGGGACTGGCCCAATGAAACCTCGGCAACCATTGACACGTTCAACCGGTGCCAATTCCAGCGAAACATTGTTTCGAAAGATAAGAGGTGCGACGTTCCTATGCTACATTTTTGTCGACCTCTTACTACCGAAGAGGTCGTTTTTATTTGTATGAAGATTACACACAGAAAGGGGAAAGAGAAATGGTAATAGGTAAAGAAAATCAGAAGAAAAAGAAGAGAGGGGTACTGTGCGGCCTAGCTGTTAGTATGCTGGCTTTGGCACTCAGCGGATGCGGCAATGCTTCCAAGGAGGCGCAGACAACAACCAGCGCTGCTTCGCCCCCGAAAGAAACCGTGCAACTTTTGAACGTATCGTACGATCCAACGCGTGAATTATACCAAGAATATGACAAGGCGTTCGCACAGTATTGGAAGACGAAAACTGGGCAGACAGTAAACATTAAGCAATCGCATGGAGGTTCTGGAAAGCAGGCACGGGCTGTCATTGACGGCTTGGAAGCCGATGTGGTTACGCTGGCCCTCGCGTATGATATCGATGCGATTCAAAAGAAGGGCTTAATTCAAAAAGATTGGCAGAAACGATTGGCCTCCAACAGCTCACCGTATACTTCCACCATCGTCTTTCTTGTTCGAAAAGGCAACCCAAAAGGAATCAAAGATTGGGATGACTTGGCGAAACCGGGCATCTCTGTGATTACGCCTAATCCAAAGACATCAGGGGGTGCAAGGTGGAATTACCTGGCGGCTTGGGGCTATGCATTGAAGAAGCAAGGAGGAGATGAAAACCAGGCAAAAGCGTTTGTTACACGCATTCTTAAAAATGTGCCGGTGCTGGATTCTGGAGCGCGGGGAGCGACAACGACTTTCGTTGAACGGGGCATTGGTGATGTGCTGATTACATGGGAAAATGACGCGCTGCTTGCCGTTAATAAGCTGGGGAAAGGAAATTTCGAAATCGTCAACCCGTCGTTGAGTATTC
>NZ_DFMZ01000024.1:1686-5014 GCF_002375825.1 Aneurinibacillus sp. UBA3580 | reverse complement strand
TTTCGAAATCGTCACCCCGTCGTTGAGTATTCTGGCTGAACCGCCTGTCGCTGTGGTGGATAAAGTCGTCGATAAACGCGGCACGCGCAAAGTGGCGGAAGAATATCTTTCGTATTTATATTCAGAAGAAGGCCAGGAAATCGCCGCGAAAAACTACTATCGCCCGCATTCTGCTTCCGTTGCAGCCAAGTATGAAAAGCAATTCCCGAAAATTGCGACATTTACTATCGATGAACTGTTTGGCGGATGGGAGAAAGCACAGCAGACGCATTTTTCCGACGGAGGCATCTTTGACCAAATCTACAAACCGTAACACAAGGAGAAAGACATGAAACGAGGATGGAAACAATTCAGCGTCCTACCCGGCTTTTCCATATCATTAGGGTTTACCCTGCTTTATCTAAGCGTACTGGTTCTTCTCCCGCTGTCCGCCGTCTTTTTAAAGACGGCGACGATGGGATGGGAGGCGTTCTGGTCGACAATAACGGATCAAAGGGTACTGGCGTCCTATCGTCTTAGTTTTGGGGCCGCTTTTGCTGCTGCACTGATTAATGTTGTATTCGGCCTGCTTGTGGCCTGGGTGCTGGTTCGGTATTCTTTTCCGGGCAAACGAGTCATTGATGGACTGGTCGATTTGCCGTTCGCGCTGCCAACTGCTGTGGCAGGTATTGCGCTGACGGCCATCTATTCTGAGAATGGCGTCGTCGGCCACTATTTACAGACCATTGGCGTCAAGGTTGCCTTTACGCCGCTCGGAGTCATTGTTGCGCTTACCTTTATTGGGTTGCCTTTTGTGGTGCGAACGGTGCAGCCGGTATTGGAAGATGTAGATAGACATGTGGAGGAAGCGGCTGCCTCGCTCGGCGCAACGAGATGGCAGACGTTTCGCAGGGTTATTCTGCCGGAGTTGTACCCTGCACTGCTGACAGGGTTTGCGCTGGCATTAGCCCGGGCGCTTGGAGAATACGGATCGGTGGTGTTTATTTCCGGGAACATGCCGATGTACACGGAAATTACGCCGCTGCTGATTATGAGCAAGCTGGAGCAGTTCGATTACGCAGGGGCCACGGCGCTTGCCGTCGTTATGCTGCTTGCCTCGTTTGTGATGCTCCTGTTCATTAATATCATTCAATGGCGTACCGGTCATCGCCGTACTGCCAAAGGGGGGTAAGAGATGGCGAATCCGATTCTGGTATCATCGAGAAGGCAAACGGAAGTCGTCAACGTGGCATCAAAGAAAGAGGGAATTGTACGTTGGGTACTCATCGGTATGGCTTTGCTCTTTCTTCTTCTTTTCCTGGTACTTCCGCTGGTTATCGTATTCTATGAAGCTTTGCAGGATGGGATAGAGATGTATCTTGCTTCGATTGCGGAACCGGATGCACAGGCTGCGATTGCCCTCACGTTACTTACGGCCGCGATTGCCGTGCCGTTAAATCTTGTATTTGGGGTCGCCGCTTCCTGGGCGATTGCCAAGTTTGAATTTCGGGGAAAAAATATTTTGTTGACCCTGATTGATTTGCCCTTTGCCGTTTCGCCGGTC
Source organism: Aneurinibacillus sp. UBA3580 (assembly GCF_002375825.1). Classification (NCBI taxonomy): domain Bacteria; kingdom Bacillati; phylum Bacillota; class Bacilli; order Caryophanales; family Paenibacillaceae; genus Aneurinibacillus; species Aneurinibacillus sp. UBA3580. The sequence continues at coordinate 3,471 of NZ_DFMZ01000024.1, read as the reverse complement.
ATCTCCGGGTTGATGTTTGTGCTACTGTTCGGTATGGAGGGAATGTTTGCCCCTTGGCTTGAAGCCTATAACATGAAAATTGTTTTTGCCGTGCCGGGGATTGTGTTGGCCACCATATTTGTGACGTTTCCTTTTATCGCCCGCGAGCTTATTCCGCTGATGCAAGCCCAGGGAACGGAGGAAGAAGAAGCGGCGCGCATGCTTGGAGCGAACGGTTGGCAGATATTTTTTCGGGTGACGCTTCCTAATATCAAATGGGGCCTATTGTATGGCGTAATTCTATGCAATGCGAGGGCCATGGGCGAATTCGGGGCCGTGTCGGTCGTATCGGGTCATATTCGGGGATTAACCAATACGATGCCGCTGCACGTAGAGATTTTGTACAACGAATACAATTTCGCCGCTGCTTTTTCTGTCGCATCGCTTCTGGCGCTTCTGGCCATCGTGACATTGGTGGTGAAAGGTGTGGTCGAGTGGAGAACGGCTCGCCGGGGACATTAAGGGGGGTAAAAAATGAGCATTGAAATCAAAGCACTGAATAAGAAATACGGCAATTTTACAGCGTTACACGAAATTGATCTCGTCATTCCTGAAGGTGAACTTGTCGCGTTGCTCGGTCCGTCAGGTTCCGGAAAAACGACGCTGCTGCGGATCATTGGCGGGATGGAAATTCCGGATTCCGGCAATGTTTTATTCGGTGGAGAAGCAGAAGCACAAAGAAAAATAGCAGCACCTCGTATCGGGTTTGTATTTCAAAATTACGCTCTCTTCCGCCACATGACAGTCTTTGATAATGTGGCGTTTGGTCTAAAGGTTCGACCGCGCAGACTCCGCCCGTCCAAGAAGGAAATTCGCGTGAAAGTGGCTGAACTTCTTAAGCTGGTGCAACTGGAAGGGCTGGAGAATCGGTATCCGGACCAGTTATCCGGCGGGCAGCGACAGCGTGTGGCGTTGGCCCGGGCACTGGCGATTGAGCCGCAAGTATTGCTGCTTGATGAGCCGTTTGGGGCGCTGGATGCGAAAGTGCGCCAGGAACTGCGGCGTTGGTTGCGGCAGCTACATCATGAATTGGACATTACTACAATTTTTGTGACACATGATCAGGAAGAAGCGTTGGAAGTGGCGGATCAAGTTGTGGTTATGAATCAGGGGAAGGTGGAGCAAGTCGGAACGCCGTGGGAAGTGTATCAGCAGCCTGCTAATCCGTTTGTGTATCAGTTTTTAGGTCAAGTGAATCAAGTGCGTGGTCGGATTCAAGATGGGAAAGCGAAGTTTGATTCCTTGGAATGGGATCTGTCCGGGTATCATCATCCAGACGGCAAGGAATGTATCGCATTTGTTCGTCCACATGAAGTGGAGATTACCACCGAACCAGCGGCACAGAGATTACAGGCAAGAGTGACACAGGTATACCCGGTAGGTGCGCGAGTCAGGTTGGAGGTAGAAATAAAAGGAAATTCTGTGCCGATTGAAGTTGATATTACGGAAGAGTACTGGCAGCAGAGTGGGCTGGCACAAAACCGATCGGTCTTCATTGCTTTCAAGAAGCCGCGAATTTTTATTGAAGGAAGCGGATTTGTTGACCTGGACATATCTGACGGCTCATTTCTTTCTGAAAATCTAAGTACAAATAAACGCGTTCATATCTCTTAGGTATGGGAGCGATTCTACCTTATTTTTTGTGAAAATCATGAGAAAAGAAGGAGGGGGGAAGAAGAAAAAAGATCTAAGGAAGAAAAAAGCGTTCACCTTTTTCCGCATCGAAATCATTGTCTCGTTCTTTTC
>NZ_DFMZ01000024.1:0-1566 GCF_002375825.1 Aneurinibacillus sp. UBA3580 | reverse complement strand
TCGTACCACAAAAGTCAGCCATCCTTCCCATGGTTTTTTATGTCGGGGTTGCGGCTGAGACGCCATGATGGTTTTCTGACAGTCAAAAACAAAGTGATCTCATAAGGGGAAGGGGGTGTTTATGTGTCCGCAGAAAAAGAAGAACGAAACCAAACGATCGATTATATTTTGGATGCGCTGCAAGGACTGCAATATGGATCGATTCAAATCACCATCCATGATTCAAAAATTACACAAATCGATCGTTTGGAAAAGCAACGCTTCCCATTTCAGCGGTCGTCTTCTTCAACAACTGATGTATCGAGATTCTCGTCTAAAAGAAAGTAACAAACGAAACCACACCGACAGCCGATCGGTCAACCGAAGGCTCCGGCTCTACTTGCCTGCCAGTACGCAAGGGAGCGGGAGCCTTTTGTATGTACATTACACTTGACTTATCAACATTCTTATTGTGGTACGAAGGAAAACAGAGAGCAGGGCAATTTCTTGCCCTGCGCCTCGGTTTGCCCGGGAAGGGTGAGCGGCTTGTTCTAAAAGCGGATTGGTTTGTTTTCATGAGGTAACGAGTTTAGTGCCTTTCTTCAGTGCGCCTGTAGCCCCAAAACCTTGATGATACGCAATAGGTTTGCCAAGCTTTTCTGCAACTTCACGTACTGTCCACATGCTTGGATGGCTAAGCGCTCCGGCCATTACGACGACACAATCCGCTTTTCGTAAAATAGGGAGAAATTCTTTCGCTTTTTTCTTACTGGTTTTTCCATCGTGAAAAATAACATGGTATCCTTCCTTTTGTGCTAACTTTTGCAGGGTGCGTTTTTGGCTTCCGCCGATAATTGCGATCGTCTTCATACTATCTGCTCCTTCCTGTTTCATTGTCGCGATTCCCGATGTTTTTTAAATCATATCATTTTTTTTTCGAATTTCAAATAAATATAATAAGAATACTTGGAATTATTTTTGATTTTGTGTATAGTTTATTTACAGAGAGAAGGTTTTCACCGGTTGATGAAGAAAGGGGGATAGAACAAACAAGGAAGTCAAAATTGCACAACAGGATACTGATGAAAAATCCGACTTTTAGGCTGCATTATATAGCATTTGAACTGCATAAAAATGATTCTTATCAAGAGAGGCGGAGGGACATGGCCCGATGAAGCCTCAGCAACCACAGGCAGATGCCTGCACGGTGCTACATCCAGCGGGTGGGAAACCTGAGAGATAAGAAGAGGCTTTTGATACATGGAAAAACCTCTTCTCGAGGTCTTTTTTTATGTCGGCATGAACACGTGTATGAAAAGCGAAAAAGGTAGTGATGAACAATATGGAAGAAATAAGAGAAAGGCTGCAGGAGAAACTGTTCCAGAAAGGGATCTATAAAGGGGAAGATGGGCGCCATTTTTATGAGTGCACGATCGAGGAAATTATATTGTTATGTCGGATTCACCTGGGAGAACGTGAGTTGTTTAATATGGAGGATGAATACAGGATATAACAATTTAGCCCTAATGAATCCCTCTGTCGGTCTCGTTCGTAATGGATATATATTGAACCTCTCATGGCTAAAGC
>NZ_DFMZ01000012.1:34551-49260 GCF_002375825.1 Aneurinibacillus sp. UBA3580 | reverse complement strand
TCTTCATGATTTTCACAGAAAAACCGGGGAAAATCCCCGGCTTTTCTTCTCGTTATTGTACCTGCTGCTTGGCGAGCGTTACGTTGACAGTTTGTTGCTTGCCGCCGCGATAGAATGTAACTTTTACCGTATCGCCAATCTGTTTCTGGAACAAATACTTACGCAACTGCGCCTGGTTTTCGATTTTCTGGTCGTCCAGCTGCACAATAACGTCATACCGTTTCAAACCTGCTCTGTCGGCAGGACCCATCGGGCTTACGTCTTTAATTACAACCCCGTTTTCTACACTATCCGGAAGCTGCAGCGGATCTTTGCGCGCTTCATCCGGTACGGATGCGAGATCCACCGGTGTTACACCCAGCATCGGACGCTGCACGGATTTGTATTTGATAAGATCGTCGATAATTTTGCTGGCGTCGTCAATCGGAATCGCGAAACCGAGACCTTCGACGCCTTCTTTGGCGATTTTCAGGCTGTTAATACCGATCACCTGCCCGGCAATGTTCACCAATGCACCGCCGCTGTTCCCCGGGTTAATCGCCGCGTCCGTCTGCAGAACATTCACTTCGAAGTCTTTCTCGTTATCCCCGTTTAAATCAATCGGCATCGTCCGCTCGGTGGAACTAATAATACCCTGGGTAACCGTCCGGGAGAAATCAAGGCCCAGCGGATTTCCGATGGCGATGGCCGGCTCTCCGGCTTTCACTTTCGAAGAATCACCGAATTCAGCTACCTGCTGAACCTTCGATCCATCAATCTCAAGCACAGCCAGGTCAGTCAGCGTGTCGGCGCCCACCACTCTTGCATCCAGATTCTTTTCACCTTTTACAAGTGATACCTGTACACGCTGTGCGCCTTCAATTACGTGGTTATTCGTTACAATGTACGCTTTGCCGCCGACTTTGCGGAACACGATGCCCGAACCGGTGCCCGCTTCCCCCTCTTCAGTTTGCCCGAAGAAGTCGCTTCGCTGCTGTATATTAATGACACCTACTACCGCGTTTTCCACTTTTTGTACTGCCTGGACGACACCTGAATTTACATCAACGGAATAATTGACTGTATTTCCTCTATTAGGCGCAGGAGTCTGCTGGCCCGGCTGTTCGGCAGCAGACGGCGCGTCCCAGCCTGGAAAATAACCTGATTTTAATAGCGTAGGCACCATCATCAATACCAAAAGACCGCCGATAATGGCTGAAACAAGCGCGATAAAAAACGTGGAGGCCCCGCCTCGTCTGCCTCGCTTACGATTGTCGTAAAAATCATCGTTGTAATAACCCATAGCGCTGCTCCTTTCTGTACCTCATCATCTCATATTTGCTAGTATTACTAATTGTGCTGCTTCATTTACGTATGATTTCCTGCATTACGGTAGGGCGGACGGGCGAGGTGTCCATCAGCTTGATGTCTTCACCGTCTGTAAACCCGTATTCCTGGAGGATGTTCTTCACTGTCAGGCGCGCCAGTTCCGTCATATTATTCTCCTTGCTCAGATGAGCGAGATAGACGGTTTCGCCTTTGCCCGAAAGAATATCGCCGAGCGCTTCTGCGGCTGCCTCATTGGACAGGTGACCGACATCGCTTAGAATTCTGCGCTTTGTGTTCCACGGATAGCTTCCCATCCGCAGCATCTCTACATCATGGTTCGATTCGAAAATATAGGCATCAGAACCGCAAATCGTATCCTTGATGCGCTGGCTCACGTAGCCCAGGTCGGTCGTCAAGCTCACTTTGGCGTCATCTTCATAAAAACAGAAACCCATCGGCTCGGCGGCGTCGTGCGACAAACCGTACGACTCGACTTTCATGTCTCCGAACTCCACCGTTTCGCCCACTTCCATAATCAGGCGCTGGTCTTCTGCAATTTTGCCCAACTGGCGGTCGAGCTGTTCCCATGTTTTCGCATTGGCATAGACAGGGAGCTGGTACCGCCGCGCCAGCACGCCTACTCCTTTTATATGATCGGAGTGTTCATGCGTAATGAGAATCGCATCCAGGTCTGCGGCACTCACACCTACTTCTTCCAGCAGACTCTCTACTTGTTTACCACTTAACCCGGCGTCTACCAACACTTTACTATTCTTTGATTTAATAAAAAATGAATTTCCAGTGCTTCCACTGGCAAGCACGCTAAACTCCATAAGCCCATCTTCTCTCCTTTGGAATGAACAGGCGCCTCTATTTACTAGTACTATTATTGGAGATAATCTTATTTTTTTCAAGAGGAGGGGCCTGCTCTATAGCGCCTGTAAGACCGTTCACATAATGGACTCCTTCGCTGTGAACGACCCGCCAGACAGGAGCCAGCACCTGGATATCGGCATCATACATATGGCCGTAATAGCCAATCGACACATCCAAAATCTTCTCCCCATACCGGATATACCCGTTGTCCAATAATGTACGAACCGCCGTGAACGCAGGAATAATCTTCCGGCCGGTCCCCTGGTTGACAATCTGCACATGAATTTGCTTGTAGCCGATCATTCGATCCTGTGCCAACACAATTTCAAGTGGAGCACTGAATATTACATATTTCCCATACTTCTGGACGTACCGCTGCACAGTACTCGAACTCCGTTTGGCATCAAACACATAGTCCCGGGCGTATGCCGCGTATGGCTCCAGGCTCTTGAGCATCTCCGTTTTATTTACGAAATTAGATAGGGGAACGGGTTCATTAAATTTTACCATAACGCCCACTCCTTGCTGTCCGAGAATCTGTCCGGTCAGCGTCTGCAAATGGTGAGCGAAACTCGTAAATCTTACATTAACATAATTCATTTCCGGTGTTTCAGACGGGATTTCCGTATCCAGCTTAATGTTGCGCGTCTTCAGAAGTTCTTCGAGGCTTGACGGAATCAACTCGCCCTGCGGCGCGGTTTCGATATCTCTGTTCTGACTCATAATCACCTGGTAGCCCAGAAAAAGATCAAGCAGCAGGAACGTTACGATTAAAATGGTTTTCGCTCTACTCCAGTCCATGTTCCCTTCCTCCCGCTCACTTGCCGAATCCGGCGACATCCGCTTCTACATAGAGCGGCTCCTTATCTTTCAAGTACACCACCCAGCACGGCTTCATCTCAATAAAGTCATAAATCGAACGGGTATAGAGCCCAAGCTCTATCGATCCGACCTGATGTTTGTTAATCCCCTTGTTCTCCAGCCATTTCATCAACTCGGTTCCGGAAACAACCGTGACAGGAATGCGTTCGAAATACAAATCCAGCTGCCGCATCGGATAATACAACTCGGAGACATTGCCTCCCGATACACGGGCAGAGATCGTATTCAAATCCGGTCCGTCGCCGCTAAATAACGGATACGTGCCGATATATTGACGGAAACGATACGCTACGGTATTCTCCCGGTTTACGAAGTTTACGTCATCGACACTTTCCAGGTAATAGCGGCCAATCCAGCCGCCATGCTGGTTGATGAAAGAAAGAGCCGAGCTAAGCGCCTCATAATTGGGCCGCTCTCCTTGCGCTTTTTCCCATTCATGCATCGGGTGGCGGTACAATAGATAATTTCGCTCTGAAGGAATGGATACGGATTGGCTGCCGTTCGTATAAATCATCGTACCGTCCCGCTCGGTCACCTGGCGGGTTAAACTGGCATCCACAAACATGGCGTTCAATACTTGTTGAACAGTCAACGGCTGATAAAAATATCGGTAACGCGACATTTTCTCCCGTCCACCGGGAAGATAGATCGGATCATAAAAGGCATAGCGGGTCGTTCGAATATCATCCTCTAACCTGTCGACAAATGTCCGGTACAGGATTTGCTCCGAAAGTCCGGCAAGATTCCCGGGCGCAAACAAATTCTCTACCTCTTCCGGCTCTACTGACGTATGTACGCGGATGACCTGCTGATTACGGTTAGAGATAAGAAGCGCATCAACCGCGTTTTTCTCCTCATTTTCATAAAGAAGGATGCGGCTTATGGAGCGGAAATTTCCTTCGGCATGGCTGCGGAGCGTAAACAATTCACTTGCGATATCGGCCGGAATTTCATGATTGTAGACAATTTCCACCGACCTTCTCTTATTAATTAACTCCTCCCACTCTTCTTTAACCAAATGGGTATCGACAAAGTTATAGAAATACCATTGGTTCATCCGGGACATCAGCTTCTCATACATAGCCGATTCAATCGGCGCCTTTCTATGCTTGCCTTCTCCGGTATGAAACATCAGGAAAGACGGACGAATAACATCCGTTACCTCATATTTGTGGCCGGCAGGCTGCGGCGCCACATAGTCGGAAGGCGTCAAATTTTCCAGCTCAGGCGTGCTATTCCATAAGAAACCTGAGAGCATCAGACTTATGATGATAAGTAAAGTCAGGACGATTGTTTTCAGTCTTTCAAGCTCCATCTTCATTCTCCCCGTATATCGGAAGTGTAAAGCTGACTCGTGTTCCTTTCCCCCACTCGCTATCAATCTCAATCGTACCGCCATGGGCGAGCACAATCTGACGGGCGATGGAAAGTCCTAAGCCAGTCCCCCCCATACTGCGGCTGCGCGCCTTATCCACGCGATAGAAACGTTCAAAAATTCGATCCAAATCGCGTCTGCGAATGCCTATTCCTTCGTCAATAATCTCAATTCGCACGACGTTCTCTTCTTCATGTGCCTGAATTACCACCGTCGTATTCTCGCTTGAATATTTCATTGCATTCGAAATAAGGTTGTCCAATACCTGAATGATATTGTCCCGGTCCGCTTTGACCCTGGGAAGCCCGCTTTCGGGTACGTCAAGAGAAAGAGCGATGTTTTCCTGCTGACTCCGCAGCGCAAAACGCTCGGTAACATGGTGCAGTAGCTCCCGAACGTTAACCGGCTGCAAATCGAGTGCATATTGCCCGGCATCATACCGGGAAAGCTGTAGCAAATCGGTCACCAAACGGGTCATTCGATCCGTCTCGTTCAACAGCACACGCAGAAACCGCCGGGAAAGTTCCCGGTCATCAACCACGCCTTCTTCCAAAGCTTCCAAATAGCTCTTTAGCGTTGTAAGCGGCGTGCGCAGCTCATGTGAAACATTGGCTACAAACTCCTTACGTTCCTTCTCCAGCGCTTCCTGCTCGGTCACGTCCTGCATAACGGCAATAATACCGGAGTTTTTCTCTTCCTCCCGGCTTTTGAGCACCGTGAATGAGAAACGAATCAGGCGCTCTTCCCCTTCTACATTCATATCCATTAGCAGCGAACCGTTTTTCTCGAAGAGGGAATCCCATTCCTCTTCGTTGGGAACGGCAAGAACTTCATAGAGGTTTTTGCCTAACACCGTTTTATAACTCACGCCCAGGATACGCTCGGCCGGCTTGTTGACAAGAATAATGTTGCGGTCGCCGTCCGCGGCGATAACCCCGTCGGTCATATTGGCCAGAATGGAAGATAGCTTTTCTTTCTCCGCTTCCGTCTGGGAAAGCGCCTGTTTAAGCTTCCGGGTCAAAAGGTTAAACGTCTCTCCCAATTGGCCAATTTCGTCTTCGGAATAGATACGTACCCGGCCATTGAAGTCACCGTTTGCCATGGCAGTCGCCTGCCGGGTAATTTCCTTGACAGGCGTTGTAATCGTACGGGCTAGCACAATACCGAGCGCCGCAGTCAACAGCAGGGCGAGTACGGTACCCGTAGCAAAGATCCCGTTAATTTGACGCATCGTATGATAGACTTCTTCCATCGATGCTACCATATAAAGCACGCCAAGAATCTTTGTTCCTTTTTTGATTGGAAGCGCCAGCACTTTGACCCGCTGTCGGGTCTCCGGGTTGTATTGAATCGAATCGTTGCGTGTGCCGAGCAACGCCATATTAATCTCAGCGCGCGTGTTTTTCTGACCGATGAACGCTTTATTTTCTTCCGTGGTTGTCAGCACGGTACCGTTCTGGTCCAGCAGTTGGACATCTGCGTTGCGCAGCGCGAACAGATTATGGATTAAGTTATCGATATCTTCCCGCGGAATGTTCTCTTCTTCCAGATACTTCTCTACATTCACCGCCAACAAATTGGCCTGGGTATTCAGCGTCTCGTCGAAATTGTTGAGATAATAGGATTCCGTAGCGCGGATGAAGTAGGCTCCGATGACCTGCATCGCAATCAGGATAAGCAATAAATAAAGAATCACTACTTTCCATTGAACCGTTTGAAAAAAACGGACCCGCTTCATCGTCTATTCCTCCACGTTGCTGCGCATCATATACCCGAGCCCGCGCCGGGTAATAATGTAGTGGGGTGAGCTCGGATCATCCTCAATTTTTTCGCGCAGACGACGTATGGTGACGTCCACCGTGCGCGCATCGCCAAAGTAATCAAACCCCCATACCGCCTGCAGCAGGTGGTCGCGTGTCATAACATGTCCCCGGTTTTTCGCCATATAATGCAACAGGGCAAATTCGCGGTGTGTAATATCAATCTGCTGGCCGTCTTTTTCAACCGTATACGATTTCATATCGATAATGAGCTGACCTACCGTAATTTTCGTGGAAGGCTCGCTCTCTTTCTTCTTTTCTTCCGCAAGCTCTTTCGTATGCCGTCGCAGATTCGCCTTGATTCTGGCGAGCAGTTCACGGCTGCTGAACGGCTTGGTAACATAGTCGTCGGCTCCTAGCTCCAGGCCTAATACTTTATCCAGCTCGCTGTCTTTGGCAGTCAGCATGATGATCGGAACATCAGACGTACGCCGGACCACCCGGCATACTTCCATACCGTCTTTGCCCGGCAGCATGATGTCAAGCAGGATTAAGTCAGGCTTTTCTTTTTCCGCCAGCGTGACGGCAGCATTTCCGTCATAGGCACATACAACATCGTAGCCTTCTTTTTCTAATGTAAACTGAAGAATATCTGCAATCGGACGTTCGTCATCTACTACCATTACTTTATGTCTCATGGTTTCACCTCTCCTAGACTTTTTCCACTTTCTCTATGAAAATCCTGCTCTTCTTTCTATAGATCAAAAAAAAGCCGGCGCAAGTTGGACCCGCGTCGGCTTGTTCTTCCTTGAATTATCCTTAACGGAGAAAGAGCATGGGATTGATTGGCTCTCCATCCTTGTGAATTTCAAAGTGCAGATGCGGTCCCGTAGAGCGTCCGGTATTGCCGGACTTGGCGATGACTTCACCCTTCGCTACGATGTCCCCCTTCTTCGCTACAAAACCGTCCAGGTGACCGTATAACGACTGATAGCCGTTTCCGTGGTCAACAATCATACACTTACCGTATCCTCTCTTTATTCCGACAAAAGTGACGCGGCCATGATCCGATGTATGGACCGGCGTACCGATTGGCGTTGCAAGATCGATGCCCGCATGTATACGGCCCCAGCGCTTGCCGAACGGCGAACTGAGTATTCCCGCTGAAGGCATGCGGAACTGGCCGTCACCGCGTGAAGGTTTCACTTTTGTACCCCGAATCATTACTTTCGTTACCGGCTGCTGTAAAATCTTCTGGTGCACTGCATTTTTTTGCACCAGCTTTCCATTCTCCTTGACCAGTTCGTAGACGACCTGCTTGCTACCGTTCTTTCCCTGGACGATTGTCTTATCATCGCCGCGATATTTTGTCGGATCGGGTTTGACATTTACCCGGTAAGGAATGGCGAGCGTTTCTACGGTTTCGTGTTTAGAGACAATGGTGACTCCCTTTTTCATTCTATTCATCAACTGCGGCTCTTTCAGGACTTGCTCCGGCAAAATTTTCCCTTCTCTGATTTGAATATTCTCTTTAATGCTTACCTCAGATAGATCGGACTCCATCTGTTTTGCCTGTTCAGGACTTACATTACCCGCTCCCGCCGTTAAATTTTGCGTCGCTTTTTTTTCATTATAGGAAGCTTTCAGACTGGTAAGGGTCTGATTGATAGTCTTTTGATCTCTGGCGTAGGCTATGACCTGGCCGTCTACAACAAGCTGAGCCGCATTCGCTTCCACCTGTACCGCGGAGGCCAGCTTATTCAGCACGTCTTCTTGCCTGGTACCTTTTCCGTTATAGTGCTGTTTTTCGGTAATAGAGATTTCCTTATTGAAGCCGAGTGCCAAATCAGGGTATTTCTTCTTCTCGGCCGCCAGCCGGTCCCCCAGCCATTTGCGGACAGCATCCGGATTCTCGATACTACCGATTTCCTTTCCGTCCAACGAGATGTGATAAAGTGTATTTACGTTTGACTGATAAACATAGCCGCCTGCAGCCGTACCGCTGACTAGAAGTAATGCGGCCATGATTCCAAATGCAATCTTCCCCTTGTTTTTTGTATCCTGAACGAATTTCACGCCATGAAACCATGTACCTTTCGTCCATGACGACATTCTTTCGATAAACATTGCTACCTCCCTTTTCTCCTGCTGCCTGACTCTGGAGTGAAAAATTACCCATACAAAACAAAAAAGGGAATCCTGTAAAAGTATCCCTTTGTCTCTGTTTATTTTTAGTTAATGTACCGGTTTTATACATCAAATAAGACATTCGGACCTATGTCTACACGCCATCTTCCAAACACTCCTTCATAGTACCATCGGAAGAATACTACGGCAAGAAAAAATGACATATTTCGACATGAAATGATAGGATTGAGAGGAAAGAATATACAAAAAGGCCCTAACAGTTTGCAAGTCAGGGCCTTACCATACTCTATTTTATTCTAGAGGGCATATACGCTGCGAACGATGTTTGTCTGTTCACGATCCGGACCAACAGAGAACGTGGAAAGCGGAATGCCTGTGAGCTGCGTAATGCGCTCTACATAATGACGCGCATTTTCCGGCAGTTCATCCAGGGAGCGAACACCTGTAATGTCTTCATCCCAGCCCGGCAGTTCTTCGTATACCGGTTCACACTCGGCCAGAATGTTCAAATTGGCCGGATAATGCTCGATGACTTCGCCTTTGTAGCGGTAAGCGGCACAGATTTTCACCGTCTTAAGCCCGCTTAATACGTCAAGCGAGTTTAAGGACAGAGCGGTAATCCCGCTGACGCGGCGTGCATGGCGCACCACTACGCTGTCGAACCAGCCTACGCGGCGTGGGCGTCCTGTCGTTGTACCGTATTCACGGCCCACTTCACGGATTCGGTTTCCAATTTCATCGTGCAGCTCCGTCGGAAACGGACCGTCGCCTACGCGGCTTGTGTATGCTTTTGCCACACCCACGACATGATGAATCTTCGTCGGACCGACACCGGAACCGATGCAAACGCCGCCGGCAACCGGGTTAGAAGACGTTACAAACGGATACGTACCCTGGTCAATGTCCAGCATAACGCCCTGGGCGCCTTCGAAGAGTACGCGCTTGCCTGCATCAATCGCATCGTTAAGCACAACGGATGTATCTGTTACGTATGGACGGATGCGCTCCGCATATGTAAGATATTCGTTCATAATCTCTTCTACCGTAAAGCCTTCTGTTTCATAGTATTTTTCAAACAGACGGTTTTTCTCTTCGAGATTGCGGCGCAGCTTCATTTCGAATACTTCTTTATCCATCAAGTCTGCCATGCGGATACCGATACGCGCCGATTTATCCATGTATGCCGGACCAATCCCTTTGAGTGTCGTACCGATTTTGTTATCGCCTTTTTTCGCTTCTTCGGCTGCGTCAAGCTTCATATGATACGGCATGATAACATGCGCACGGTCGCTGATGCGCAAATTGTCCGTGCTTACGCCATTGCTATGTAAGTAATCCAGTTCTTTAACCAGCGCTTTCGGATTGACGACCATGCCGTTTCCGATTACGCAAATTTTTTCTTTGTAAAAAATCCCCGAAGGAATTAAGTGCAATTTATATTTTGTCCCGCCAAAAACGATGGTATGACCCGCATTGTCTCCACCTTGATAACGAGCGACGACTTCCGCTTTCTCCGCAAGGAAGTCAGTGATTTTTCCTTTTCCTTCGTCCCCCCATTGGGTTCCTACAACTACTACGGTTGACATTGGCTGGGCACCTCCTACTTTTCTAACATACTAAGTTTAGCAACGGCGTTTCTGTATGTCAATAAAAACCGAACGATCGGGTTTTATCTTTATGATTTGTTCGAGAATGCTGTGTAAAAAAGAATAAATCCCTATCAGGTAGGATAGGGATTTTCCTAAAATCTATACGTTGCTTATCCTTGCCCCGGCTCATTATGCTGACTGAGGCTGACGAATTTGTTATATTCCTTGAGAAAGGCCAGCTCCACAGTTCCTGTTGGACCGCTCCGCTGTTTGCCGATGATGACCTCGATGATGTTTTTTCGCTCTGTTTCTTTGTCGTAATAGTCATCGCGATACAGAAAGGCGACCATGTCCGCATCTTGTTCAATGCTGTTATGAACAACAAAATCGTTAGCAATAAAATTATGGTTGCCTGGAACTGTAGCGTCAAACACCTCCTCTACGCCAAGCGGAGTAATGGAGATAATTTCATCCCAATAAAGATCAGAGTTAGCGAGATCAGACAGCCTTTTATCAGGAATTACTTGTGACAGTCTAAGCATCCTGTCTCTAGATAGTCCGCTTTTCATCAGGGTTGAACCACAATAAGCTGTATCTAAACCGCTGCTGACTTTTCGCCAGCTAAGTCCGTAATTATCTTTTACAGCAGACACATAAGTCCATATTTCTTTCGGAACAATATCTCGGTTTGGATTTTTGGTTTTCGTTTGCAATGCTGCTATGAAATCGATTATTTTCTCGCCTCGAGCACCGAAGCATCCAATTTCACTTAAAAATAACATTTGCATTTCTTTTCCTGAAATATCGACATGGTAGCCAGGACGATGTTTGCCTTGAGGAACCTGACGAAGCGCACTCAATATACCAAGCCGTAACAATAGATGCTGAACTTGTTCAGCCAATCTTTTACTTGTACTGCTGTAATATATCTTCCCTGGCTTGCCTTCTTTATAAAAAATACATCCGTCAGTCGCCCAAAGATGATGCAAAAACAAACGAATGGCACCCTTCGGCTGCTTGAATAATTTAGCTGGAATACGTTTTTCGTAAGAACGTAAATTCCATATCCCCATCTCTTCAAACCATAGGGCAATCGGGTGGCGTTTTCCTCTTGCCAGGCGGTAAGGTGAAGGAAGATAAATATGCTTCCATGTGCCTTGCTCTACCACACGCGCTGTAATTCCGAATAATTTATTGGCTGCTTGAGCTACATAATCAAGATTCGCTTTATCCTGGCTTGTATAATGAATAGGCTGTCTAGAAACTACACACCCATCGCCAATTAGATGGGCTAGCAAACCGAGTTCTTCCTCACTCATTATTTCCTCATTACTACATTGGTTGGCCAATTCAATTTTTCTTCCTATAGCTACCCGGCTGCCCGTCTGCAGCTCTTCGACAGCCTTCCAACCGTTAACCGTATAAAAAGGGTGATTGGCAGAAGCTTTAATTGTGCGTCCGCTTGCCGTTTTCAATTCAAACAACTGTTTATAACCGCTGCTGAACACTTTGCTAATATTCGCCACTTCCAGCTTTAAATCGCCGTTCATGCTCAGCACGGGGATGTTCTCCTGGCCAACCAAAGAACCGATTTCCACCTGCTCTCCGGTATCTGCCCGCGTAATCAATGTATCATACGACAAACATCCACTCTCCCTAATGTCCGACAGCATCGGACGCTTGTCCTGACGCTGCTCTACCGCACGGCTAAGCTGTGACAGGGCAATGACCGGGCATTCCAATTCACGGGAAATGAGCTTCAGTGTCCGGGAAATCTCCGAGATTTCCTGCTGGCGGTTATCGCTGTTGCCGCCCCTTCGCCCGGTAATCAACTGAAGGTAATCAATCAGAATCAAACCGAGACCGACTTCCGCTTTCAGACGGCGGCACTTCGACCGGATTTCCGACACGGTAATCCCCGGCGTATCGTCGATATAAATCGGCGCGTTTGCCAGTGTACCGATCGCCATCGTGAGCTTGTGCCAGTCCTCTTCGGCAAAGTATCCGGTGCGCATCCGCTGCGCATCGATGTTTCCTTCCGCACAAATCATCCGCTGTACAAGCTGTGTCGCGGACATCTCAAGACTAAAGATCGCAACCGGAGCCCCGGCACGTGCCGCTACGTTCTGCGCTACATTCAAGGCGAACGCAGTCTTGCCCACCGCCGGCCGGGCAGCCAGAATGATAAGCTCCGAAGGCTTCAATCCAGCCGTCATCTTGTCAAGATCCGGATATCCCGTAGGCAGCCCGGTAATTTCCCCCTTGTTATTGGACAATGTCTCGATATATTCGTACGTATCCATCAACACGTCTTTGATGTGCTGGAAGCTCGATGCCCGCTGGCGTTGGGAGATTTGCATAATCGTTTTCTCCGCATCGCTTAACAGGGCGGGCACATCTTCGCCCATTGTGTAGCTGTCAGTTACAATCTTTGTTGCTGCGCGAATCAACCTGCGCAGAGTCGATTTTTCTTCCACAATTCGTGCATAGTACTCCACATTGGAAGCGGTCGGAACGGATGTAGCCAAATCGGTGAGATAGGAGACGCCTCCCACTTCATCAAGCTGTTTGCGGTTATCCAGCTCGGCCGTAACCGTAACAAGATCTACCGGTTCATTCCGTTCCCCCAAATCCACCATAACCTGAAAAATACGCTGGTGAGAAGTTCGGTAGAAATCCTCCGCCGTTAGAATGTCCGTCGCTGTAATTAGCGCTTCCCGCTCCAAAAAAATAGCCCCCAAAACGGCCTGCTCGGCCTCAATGTTTTGGGGTGGAATGCGATCGAGGAAAATATCACTCATGGCTTATCCCTCAATTCTATTCTTCAACGACATGCACCTTCACTGTCGCTGTAACTTCCTGATGCAGTTTAATCGGCACATTGGTGTAGCCGAGGGTGCGAATCGGCTCAGGCAGTTCAATCTTCCGTTTATCCACCTTGAAATTCGCTTTCTTCAATTCTTCAGCGATCTGCTTCGTGCTTACGCCGCCGAAGAGACGTCCGCCTTCACCGGACTTGGCTTTAATCGTAATCGTCGTCTCTTCCATAATTTTTGCCAGCTTTTTCGCCTGCTCTAACTCTTCCTTCTTGCGCTTCTCTTCGCTCTTTTTATGCGCTTCCTGCATTTTCAGATTACCTGCCGTCGCTTCCTTTGCGAGGCCTTTTTTCAGCAGGAAATTGCGTGCATACCCTTCGGAAACCTCTTTTACTTCTCCTTTTTTTCCTTGTCCTTTTACATCTTGCAGAAAAATTACTTTCATTTTAGTTTCCCCCCTTGGCAATTCTTAAGCACTTGTTTGAGCAGTTCCACAGCTTCTGCGACAGTGGTATCTTTCAGTTGTGTCGCCGCATTATTTAAATGTCCGCCCCCGCCCATCTGTTCCATAACTACCTGAACGTTGAAATCGCCCAGGGAACGGGCGCTAATGGCTACCAGATCATCTGGCCTGCGGCAGACGACAAACGAGGCTTCAATGCCCGCCATGGTCAACAATGTATCCGCAGCCTGCGCAATAAGGAGTTGACCGTATTTCTCACTCTCTTTTCCTGTTGCAATGGCAATCGCTCCGCCCAGTATCTCGGTATGCCGGACGATCTCTGAACGGCGAATATACTGCATTAAATCTTCTTTTAGCAGTACCTGTACGAGCGAGGTATCGGCCCCTTTGCGGCGCAGAAACGAGGCGGCCTCGAACGTCCGCGAACCGGTACGGAATGCGAAGCTCTTTGTATCGACCACAATACCGGCAAGCAGCGCAGTCGCTTCAAGCACATCGAGTGTCAGATTCTCTCCCTGGTACTGGAGCAATTCTGTCACAAGCTCGCTGGTCGACGATGCGTAAGGCTCCAAATAGATAAGCACCGGGTCGGAAATAAACTCTTCCGAACGCCGATGATGGTCAATAAGAACAACCCTGTTGGTGACATTCAGCAGGCGCGGTTCAATGACCATCGATGGACGATGCGTATCCACCACGACGACAAGCGTCCGTTTAGTCACCATCTGTATCGCCTGATCGCTTGTAATGAAATAGTCGTTAAGGTATTCATGCTCTTCCACTTCCTGCATCAGCCGTTCGATAGCCGGGTTGCTTTCGTCAAGTACGATATAGCCCTGCTTTTCGGCAGCATGCACCGCTTTCAGTACGCCGATGGCGGCGCCGATCGCGTCCATATCCGGCATCTTGTGACCCATGATGAGCACCAGATCACTCTCAAGCATTAAATTACGCAGCGCATGGGAAATAACACGAGCACGTACCCGATTTCGTTTTTCGACCGCATTCGATTTTCCGCCATAAAAGGTGATTTTATCTTTGACCTTAACGGCCGCCTGATCGCCTCCACGGCCAAGCGCCACATCCAGACTTGATTGTGCCAGCTCTCCCAGCTCAATGAAGGTATCAATGCCGGCACCTACACCGATGCTAAGCGTGATCGGAATTTTATTCTTGCTGGTCATCTCCCGCACAACGTCTAAAATATCGAAACGGGTTGCCTCCAACTGTTGCAGCGTCCCCTGATCGAATACGGCAAGAAATTTGTCGGAAGAAATACGGCGTAGATAAATACCGTACTGATGCGCCCATTTCGTAATCGCCCCTGTAACATTGGTCAGCAGCAAACTACGGCTCTGTTCATCCATTCCCTGTGCCACTTCATCGAGATTATCCATATGCACAATGGCCAGCACTAATTTCTCTTCTTTATAATGCATCTGAAGTTCTTTGTACTCAGTCATATCCGTGAAATACAACAACCGCTCTTCAG
>NZ_DFMZ01000012.1:28525-34472 GCF_002375825.1 Aneurinibacillus sp. UBA3580 | reverse complement strand
CATATCCGTGAAATACAACACCCGCTCTTCAGGACGGTGCAGCACTTCATAGATACGTTTGCGGTAGGTCATCTCCGCCTGCTGTTCGTTGTCTTTCATGTCCGCAAGCGGCGGAAATACATCAAGCAGCGAATCGCCAATTAAATTCTCTTTTTCTGTCATCTGCAACAGGTACGGATTGTGCCATTCGATGATTTTATCTTCATTATAAAGAACAATTCCAATCGGCAATTCGTTAATTACTTCATCTCCGGCTTTTTTAATGCGATGGCTTAACGTTGTGATATAACCCTCTATCTCATCGCGGAAAAGCTGCTGGTTATGAAACGTAAGATAGCCGCTGCTCGCAATGACGACGAACCCAAGTATTGCGAACACCCAGTTCACATACACAGCAAGCAGTCCGGCCGCCAACAGACAAAAAATGAGAGCGACGATGATATGCGAGCCAAACCAGCGTTTTGCCAGGAACTTCGGCATATACTCAGCTCCTATTATTGAAAAAATCGATTCCGCAGGTTAAATCCTACATCCAGAACCCCTATTAAGAGTAGTATATAGCTAAACGGCGGAATAAGGAATAAGATTACCGGAACAATCAATAGCCCCTTTCTCAGGTTCCGCTTGTAGATCCAGTAGGCGATAAAGCTCAGCGCCTGTACTGAAAATAGCAATTGCAGTACAATCATTACATTTAGCACAACCATATAAAGGAAGCGGTAATCCTGCACATCTTTTATCATGAACAAAACAAGTACAATAAGATAATAATACAAAATAGAACGAGGAAAGCGCAAATTATGTAAAGCAGGAAGCGCCTGAATCTGCATGCCCATACGCTGAGCAATCCGGCGGAAAAGTACATGGTTAATTAATGACGAAAAAAGCGCTGATGAAATCAAAAGTCCAGGAATCATAGCAGAAATCAGCGAAGGAATTTGCGTCTTCATGTTCTCAAGCGATTCCCTGAACTGCACCAATTGCTCGGCCTGGGCGCTGTTTTTCTGATCTCCGGGAAGCTGTTTAAGCGAGTTATCCAGCTGTGCCTGCATATCCGTAATCACTTGATTGGATATCTGGCCCATTCCTCTAACCATATCATCTACAGGATTGGTTTGCATGACGGCCATTGCAAGCCCGACGCTAACAAATACAAAAACAAGCTCTACCACCGTTCCAAGGATTAGAACATGACCGGCCGGCTTTTTATGCCGGTAAGCAATTCCCATCACCAGCCCCATGACAGCTGCCGGCAAAGCAAGAAGCAATCCCGGAAAACTTGCAAAAAGAAACGATAAAACAACAGCCACGAATACGGTTAATGCCCCCATCCTGGCATCATGGCGATATCCATATACAGAAAACGGTACAGGCAGCGCAAAAGCGGCAACCACACTTAACGGTGTGTAAAACGCAGCAAAAAAGAGCACAAGAAAAATCGCGCTCATGAATGCGCCTTCCAATATTGCCCGTACATTACTTTGCACAGTTCCTTCACTCCATTCCTTTACATCATCAGCAAATCCTCACTAAATTTATCATAAACGTCCGCCGTGTGGCAAACAAACGGCGTATAATACACAAAAAGAGGCACGAGAATTCTTCTCTGCCTCTTTTCATCATCTATCTTACTCCCTTACTCCGTTACGTACGGCAACAGAGCAACTTGACGAGCGCGTTTGATTGCAATAGTCAGCATGCGCTGATATTTTGCGGAAGTACCAGTCACACGGCGAGGTAAAATTTTACCGCGCTCGCTGATGAACTTCTTCAGCAAATCCACATCTTTGTAGTCGATGTGCGTAATTTTGTTAGCAGTAAAGTAACATACTTTACGGCGCTTACCGCGTCCACGACGTTGTGCCATGAAAATTCCCTCCTTTTGTTAAATAATCACACCGTAGCGTTATTAAAATGGTAAGTCATCATCCGAAATATCAATCGGACGTTGATCGTCAGCAAAGGGATTATCGTTAAACGAATCGCGCGAACGGCCACCGCTATTATTACCGCCAAACGGGGACGGCCTGTCAAAACCACCGGCATAGGATGATTCGCCGCCCTGGCCTTGTCCGCCACCCAGGAATTGAACATTCTCGGCCACAATCTCCGTCACATAAACGCGACGTCCTTCTTTGTTCTCATAGTTACGCACCTGAATGCGCCCTTCCACAGCGGCTTGCTGTCCTTTTTTCAGATACTGCGCACACAGCTCGGCCAGCTTGCTCCATACTACAATCGGAAGAAAGTCGGTCTCCCGCTCGCCCTGCTGGTTCGTCATGCGACGATCAATCGCAAGTGTAAATGTAGCTACAGCCGTTCCGTTCGGCGTATAACGCAGTTCCGGATCTTTCGTTAAGCGACCTAACAATACCGCACGATTCAACACGATAACCCCTCCAAATCATCAGACTTATTTTTCGTCTTCGCGAACAACCAGGTAACGAATGACATCGTCGCTAATCTTCATCAGACGTTCCATCTCATTAACAGCCTGCGGCTCGGATTGGAAGTTCATCAGCACATAGAAACCTTCACGATAATCATCGATTTCGTATGCCAGACGCTTTTTGCCCATTTCAGTAACCTTCTCCAATTCACCGCCGTTCTCCGTGATTACATTGGAGTAACGTTCAACGTTCGCCTTAGTGACTTCTTCTTGAAGGTCCGGGCGCAAGATGTACATAACTTCGTATTTGCGCATACTATTCACCTCCTTCTGGTCTAAACGGCCCCATCGGTATGGGACAAGGAGCGAGCCCGTTTCACACGTGGCAATTCTAAACTCGCATTCTGTAATTATACTTAATCCTCTTTGCCACTGCAAGTATTTTGTGAGAAGAACTTCTTACTCATATATTACCAGTATTTTACATTTTTGTCTACTACATTTTACACTGCTCTTCCGTTAATCAGCGTTATTTTCATCTTATTCTTCCGACTCTATACGTTAAACCGGAAATGCATAATGTCTCCATCCGCCACTACATACTCTTTTCCTTCCAGGCGAAACTTGCCGTTCTCCTTGGCCTGTGCCATCGACCCTGCCGCAATCAAATCATCATATGCTACCACTTCCGCACGAATAAAGCCGCGTTCAAAGTCATTATGGATAACGGCCGCCGCCTGCGGAGCCTTCGTACCGCGGCGAATCGTCCAGGCGCGAACTTCCTGAACCCCTGCGGTGAAATACGTAATCAACCCAAGCAGCGCGTACGCTTCACGAATTAAACGATCGAGCCCGGATTCTGCAAGGCCAAGCTCTTCAAGGAACATTGCTTTGTCCTCTTCGTCCATCTCCGCAATCTCCGATTCTACTTTCGCTGAAATAATCACGACGCCGGATCCTTCAGCCGCAGCGAATTCCTTAACCTTCTCTACATGTGGATTCTGTCCGTTTTCCGCCTCTTGAATACCGTCTTCGCTTACATTCGCCACGTACAGGACCGGCTTCATCGTCAGCAGGTGGAAATGGCGGACCAGCTTCTTTTCATCATCTGTTAAATCAAGACTGCGGGCCGGCTTCTCGTTTTCCAACGCTTCTTTCAGCTTCAACAGCACATCGTATTCCGCTTTCGCTTCTTTATCGCCCGATTTCACTTTCCGTCCCAGACGGTCGACGCGGCGTTCTACGGACTCCAAATCCGCTAGAATCAACTCTAAATTAATGGTCGTGATATCGTTAATCGGATCGATTTTTCCCTCGACGTGTGTAATGTTTTCGTCCTCAAAGCAGCGGACCACGTGCGCAATCGCATCTACTTCGCGAATATGAGACAAGAACTGATTGCCGAGACCTTCCCCTTTGCTGGCACCGCGAACAAGACCGGCAATGTCAACAAATTGGAACGCAGTCGGAACAGTCCGGTTCGGCACCACAATCTCCGTCAGCTTCTTCAGACGCACGTCCGGAACTTCTACGATCCCTACATTCGGTTCAATCGTACAGAATGGATAGTTGGCCGATTCGGCACCTGCCTGTG
Organism: Aneurinibacillus sp. UBA3580; assembly: GCF_002375825.1. NCBI lineage: Bacteria > Bacillati > Bacillota > Bacilli > Caryophanales > Paenibacillaceae > Aneurinibacillus > Aneurinibacillus sp. UBA3580. The sequence goes on along the minus strand of NZ_DFMZ01000012.1, from coordinate 30,489 downwards.
TAATCGCATTAAACAGCGTAGACTTTCCCACATTGGGAAGTCCTACAATACCGCAAGAATTCGCCATGTATGTAAACACTCCTCATTCGAATTTCCAAAAACACTTTCATCATTATAGCACGATTACCTGGTCGGAAAAAAGAAAACTTCCCCTGCCTTTCTCTTCCGCAGCCGGGCATACTACACCCAGGAGGTGAAATCAATGGCAAACGAATACTTAAACGAATATCCACCCGCCCAGTTATCGGAAAAAGAAGTGGAAAGACTACAAGCGCTCGAGAAACAACTAAGCGAAGAGATGAAAAAGCCGATTTTGTTGATGGCTTTTGAAAATGAACGCTCTATGCAATAGTTTATACAAAGAAAGCGAAGACCGGAAACTCCGCATCTTCGCTTTCTGCCTTATGCTTGTTCTTCTTCAGCACGGACCAGTACCTTTTTTAAGCTTTTCTCAAACTTCTGGCGCGGGATCAGTACGCTATGGTCGCATCCCTGGCACTTTAATCGGATGTCCATTCCCATTCGGATAATTTTCCACCGGTTTGTGCCGCATGGATGCTGTTTTTTCATCTCTACGATGTCTCCAAGCCCGAATTGCTTGCGCTCCATCTGTGTCCCCCCTCTTTTTTCTTATGATGAAGCTTTTTGACCGCTTGATTCCTTAGAGGCTTGTTGTTCATTTTCTCCACGCTGCGGAATCATGACCATGTGCGGATACGGGATCTCAATTCCTCGTTCGTCAAACATCCGCTTGATATCCGCCCGTAGACCGCGCATGACCGGAAAATGCTGAAGCGGCTGGCACTCCGCAATAATTCGGATAACCACGTCGGAAGTGCCAAAACGCTCTACGCCGAGCACTGTCGGGGTGGCTACGATTTGCTCGTATTCCTCTTCCCATCTTGGTGCCGCCTCTTCCAATATTCTAACGACTTCATTAATATCTTCTCTCAACGACACGCTGACATCGACCACCGCGATAGAATTGGCGACGGAAAGGTTCGTGACCTCGGTAATGTTACCGTTCGGCACGATATATACCTCACCGGTCCAAATCTTGATGCGGGTAACGCGCAGCCCAATCTCCTGTACCGTTCCCGTTACATTATTAACCGTAATTACGTCGCCTACCGCGAACTGGTCTTCAAAAATAATGAAGAATCCTGTGATGACATCCCGCACAAGGTTCTGTGCTCCGAAACCAACCGCAAGACCGAGCACCCCTGCACTCGCCAGCAGCGGCTTCGGATCGTATCCAAGAAACGTAAATATATTTAGAAACGCAATAAAATAAATCGTATATTTAACAATATTGTTTAATAGCGTACGCATGGTCTGGCTGCGGCGCGTATCCATCCGCAGACGATCCAATTTTCCGCCGGCGCTCTCCCGTTCCTGAAACAAGCGGTTAATCGCGGCGCTTGCGACAGTCACGATAATCTTGGCAACGATAAGCATGACGACAATTTTTAATGACACTTTGCCGAAAGCAATCCACTTTTCTACATCGGTAACATAAGCAATAAAATCGTCGTAGTACTTGGTGAAGTCCACGTATCCAATTCCTCCTGTCTGCTCTTTTTATGCTCCACACTCCGTATTTGTCTCTTTGGAGAAAGGTACGTACAGTCCTTTTACCATATGATAATACCCTTTTATCTCTACATTTTCATCTCTAATAATACGTTCGGCCGTCCGAAAATCTTCCACCGGAACGTCAATGGAAAGCGCACAGCCGGCTGTGATCTCTTTCGGCGTCGGCCTTGTATCAATTTCAATGTCCGCGTATTCAAGCAGCATCTCCGCCCGCAGCGCCTGCTGGGTAGAATCAAACGCAATTAAAATACAGGTATTCATTCGCTTCTCCTTTTTCTGTGAAGATCGTGAGAAAAGAAGGAGAGAAAGAGGAAAGGAGATCTAAGGAAGAAAAAGGCGTTTGCCTTTTCCCCATTGAAATCATTGTC
>NZ_DFMZ01000012.1:16439-28391 GCF_002375825.1 Aneurinibacillus sp. UBA3580 | reverse complement strand
CTTCGTACCACAAAAGTCAGCCACTCTTCTCATGATTTTCATGTCGGGGTTGCGGCTGAGATGCCATGGTGGTTTTCACAGAAATAATGAAGGAAAAAAAGCGCAGGTCGCGAATACTATCCTAGTAATGTTTGTGAGGAGTAGAAGGGGATAGATAGGACAATGGAAGACAGAGACTTTTCGCAGTTTATTGATAAAGTAAAACGCAAGACCGGTATCGATCTTGCACTGTATAAGGAAGCTCAGATGAAACGCAGACTAACCTCGCTGCGCGTAAAGAGAGGATACCATACATTCGAGAGCTTTTTTGAAGCGATGACGAAGAATCAGGAACTGTTTGATGAGTTTCTGGATCGCATGACGATAAACGTATCGGAGTTTTTCCGCAACCCGAGCCGCTGGGAAGTGCTCGAGAAGAAGATTTTGCCGCGTTTGCTGCAAGAAAAGAGCAAGATCAAATGCTGGAGCGCCGCTTGCTCGACGGGTGAAGAGCCGTATTCGCTAGCGATGCTTCTCTCTCGTTTTATACCGCTGCACGAAGTGGACATCACCGCAACGGACATTGATGAAGGCGCAATTGCCAGGGCCAAGCGCGGCATCTACACTGAACGTTTACTGCAGGATGTGCCGAAAGATTTGATTGCCAAATATTTTAAAAAAGACGGTATTATGTACAGCATTTCGGATGATATCAAGCGCTTAATTAAATTTAAGCGTCACAATATGCTCGCCGACCCATTTGATCAAAACTATGATTTAATTATTTGCCGCAACGTGATGATTTATTTTACAGAAGAGGCAAAGCATAATTTGTATCATAAGTTTGCCGCCTCTTTGCGTACCGGCGGCGTACTATTCGTCGGAAGTACAGAGCAAATCTTTCAGCCTCAGCAGTACGGATTTGAGCCGGAAGATACCTTTTTTTATCGCAAAATGTAGCTTCTGAATGAAAAATACACGCCGCGCGTGTTCCGGTATGGCGAGCGCGGCGTTTTTGCTGAATTTTGTCTAGGATTTTCCCGGCAGCTATACTATAATAGCATGTAAAAAATAAAATGAGCCGCTGAAAGACCGGACGGCTGTGTTTTATACCAAAAGAAACAGACGCAGGAAACGCCGGCAATACAAAAAGCAGTACAGTATCGTTGTTTTCCGGCGTAAATTAAAAGGGTGGAGGAAGATTATGCGCTATCTCACAGCAGGAGAGTCACATGGACCGCAATTAACGGCAATTATCGAAGGAGTACCCAGCAACTTGCCTCTTTCCATTGAAAAAATTAATGAGCAGTTGCTGCGCCGCATGAAAGGTCATGGACGGGGCCGCCGCATGCAAATCGAGAAGGATCAGGTAAAGATTGTCGCCGGCGTACGTCACGGTAAGACGACGGGTGCCCCGATTTGCCTTGTAGTAGAAAACAAAGACTGGACGCACTGGCAAACGATTATGAGTCCGGAGCCGGTGGATGAAGGGGAAGACAAACGCCGCGTCTCACGTCCGCGTCCGGGCCATGCGGATTTAAACGGTGCGCTAAAATACAACCAGCGCGACATGCGCAACATTCTGGAGCGTTCCAGCGCGCGGGAGACTGCAATTCGCGTAGCAGTTGGTGCAGTGGCGCGTCAATTATTAGAACAATTTGACATTACGGTCGCAGGTCATGTACTTCGCATCGGAGAGGTGGAAGCGAAACCTGTAGACGTAAGTCTGGAAGAAATGATTCGTATTACGGAAGAATCTCCGGTACGCTGTTTGGACGCTGACGCCGCGAAGAGAATGATGGACCTGATCGATAAGGCGAAAGCCGACGGCGATTCGCTTGGCGGCGTGGTAGAAGTGCGGGCAGAAGGTCTGCCGGTGGGGCTTGGCAGCCATGTGCAGTGGGACCGTAAGCTTGACGGCCGTCTTGCCCAGGCAATAATGAGCATTCAGGCATTCAAAGGCGTGGAGATTGGCATCGGATTTGAAGCGGCTGCCCGCCCCGGGTCGCAGGTGCATGATGAGATTATTCTTGATGAGCAGGGGAACTACTCTCGCAAAACGAATCGTGCCGGCGGATTGGAAGGTGGCATGACAACGGGAATGCCTGTTGTTGTACGTGGCGTCATGAAGCCGATCCCAACGCTGTATAAGCCGCTGAATAGCATTGACATTGATACGAAGGAGCCATTCGCCGCCAGCATCGAGCGTTCGGACAGCTGCGCCGTGCCGGCCGCCAGCGTCGTGGCGGAGGCAGTTGTGTGCTGGACACTGGCCGACGCGCTCTGTGAGAAATTCGCGGGCGATTCGCTGGAAGAAATGAAAGCCAACTATGATAAATACAACCGTCATGTAGAGGAGTTTTAATCGATGAAACAGTTGACGGTAGAGTTGGGGGAACGGTCATATCCAATCTGGATTGGACCTGGCGTAATCGAGCAACTGCCGCGTCTGCTCGAAGAAGCGGGCATCGACAGCGGCCGCAAGCTGTTCATCGTTACCGATGAGCATGTGGCTCCACTGTATTTGGACCAAACGAAGAGTCAACTGCAGGATGCCGGTTATATGGTATACCATAATGTAGTGGAAGCCGGAGAGAAGGCGAAAAGCCTGGCTGTCTACGAACGGGTAATGACCGAGGCGCTTGAAGCTGGATTGGACCGCAAGTCGGCGTTTCTTGCCCTGGGCGGCGGCGTGGTTGGAGACCTGGCCGGATTTGCAGCGGCTACGTATATGCGCGGCGTAGCGTTCGTACAGATTCCGACGACGTTGCTGGCCCATGACAGCAGCGTGGGCGGTAAAGTGGCGGTAAACCACCCGCTCGGCAAAAACATCATCGGTGCATTCCATCAACCGCGTCTGGTCGCGTATGATACGGAATTTTTGAAAACACTGCCGCCGCGCGAAGTGGCTGCAGGATTTGCCGAAGTGATAAAGCACGGATTGATCTGGGATGAGACATTCGTGACGTGGCTTGAGCAGAATGCAGAGGGTCTGCAGCGTTTTGAGCATGATCTGCTGCAGGAAGCGCTGCTTCGTGCCTGCAGTGTGAAGGTGGCTGTGGTCTCCGAAGATGAGAAAGAGCGGGGTCTTCGCGCGATCTTGAATTTGGGCCATACGTTCGGCCATGCGTTTGAGGCGCTGTGCGGCTATGAGACACTGAATCACGGCGAAGCGGTCTCCATCGGTATGGTTGCCGCTGCCATGCTCGCAGAGAGATTGGGCATCGCAAGCGGCATCAGCGCCCGTACACGGCATATTCTTGAGAAATATCGGCTTCCGGTTATGCTGCCGCACGCAATGAACGCAGATGAGATTATCGAAGCAATGCGGCGTGATAAAAAAGGAGAAGGCGGCAAGCTTGTATTTGTGCTGCCGACTGCAATTGGCAAAGTAGAGATTAGAAAAGATGTGGCAGAAGAGCCGGTGCGTGAAGTGCTTCGCGCACTGCAAGAAGGAGGGGAGTCGTAATGGCAGTTCGTGGTATCCGCGGGGCGATTACCGTTACCGTAAACGAAGAGGCCGCTATTCTCGAAGCGACTGAAAAATTGATACGTGCTATGGTGGAAGTCAATGGCGTGGACCCGGAAGACATAGCGAGCGTTATGATTACAGTAACACACGATTTGGATGCGGCGTTTCCGGCGCGTGGAGCACGCGCACTTCCGGGATTCGAGCTGGTTCCGCTTATGTGTTCGAACGAGATTCCGGTGCCGGGCAGTCTTGAAAAATGCATCCGGGTAATGATGCTTGTCAATACGGAGAAATCAAGCCGAGAAATCCGCCATGTATTTTTAGAAGGCGCGTCGGTTTTGCGCCCCGATTTAAATTCGCAGGTAAAGTAGAGGGCGGAATGGTTGACAGCCGGATGAAAAGCCGCTATGCTGAGAATAACCAAGATAGATTGAGTTAGAGTTGAGAGCAGAGAGAAGATTTGAGTCTGAGAAGAGCAGAGCCTGAGAAGAGACGAAGATCTGTTGATTAAGTATGTACGGAACAGACATTTCGAATCCAGGGCTGTGTTAACCCTGGATTTTTTGCGTCCTCTTTAGGCCCTCTTCCCCGATGAGAGGAGAGGTACAACCAATATGTTTACCCCAACATTGGCGGAGGTGCGCGAGTTTGCCCGAAGCCACAATTTTATTCCCGTTTCTTATTCCCTTCTGGCCGATCAGGCTACTCCCATTCATTTGTATCAAAGTTTGCGCAGACCCGATTCGTTTTTGCTTGAAAGCGTAGAGGGGGCAAGCCGTCTCGGCCGCTATTCGTTTATTGGGCTTTCGCCGTTTCTTAAGTGCCGAACGGTCGAATCCGGTCTTGAGCTTTCCTATCGTTTGGGAGAGCGCGTACTTGTGGAAGGCAACCCGCTGGATGTGCTCCGCCGTCAGCTTGGACAATTCCGCAGTCCTAGCATAAAGGGCTTGCCTCCGTTTACCGGCGGTGCGGTTGGACTGCTTGGGTATGAGACGGTGAGATTCATTGAAGAGCTTCCCCGGGCTGAGCATGATGAACTGCAACTTGATACGATGCATCTGCTGTTCGTGGACGAAGTTATCGCATATGACCATGTGAAACAGGAAGTAAAAGTGATTGCCAATATGCAGGTACACGAGAATATGACGGACGAAGAGTTATCCGCGCTGTACGAGAAGGCGTGCGGCCGGATTCGCGAGCTGGTGCGTGAGATTGCCGAATCAGAGACACGGGCGTTTGCCCGCATCGACAACATTCCCATGGAAGGCAAGGAACTTACCGTAACAAGCAATATGACGAAAGAAGCGTATATGCATAAGGTGAACCGGGCTAAGGAATACATAGCAGCGGGGGATATTTTCCAGGTAGTGCTCTCCCAGCGGTTTGCCGTTGAATATACAGCGGATCCGCTGCTTGTCTACCGCATTCTTCGTCTAACCAATCCTTCGCCCTATATGTATTATTTCGAAATTGACGGTGTAACGGTCGCCGGAACGTCGCCTGAGTTGCTGGTTAAGGTCACTGACGGAGAAGCGGAAACGCGGCCGATTGCCGGAACGCGTCGCCGGGGTGCGGATGAGGCGGAAGACGCGGTGCTTGCGGCCGATCTGCTGTCCGACGAAAAAGAATGCGCCGAGCATTTGATGCTGCTCGATTTGGGGCGTAACGACATTGGGCGGGTTGCCCGTTTCGGAAGCGTGGAAGTGACGCAGCAAATGGAAATCGAATATTATTCGCGGGTGATGCACATGGTCTCGCATGTCCGCGGTACGCTGGCTGAAGGAAAAGAGCCGTTTGATGCGCTTACTTCCTGCTTCCCGGCTGGAACGTTATCCGGCTCACCGAAAATCCGGGCGATGGAGATTATCGCAGAGCTGGAAGGGGAGGCACGCGGTTTTTACGGAGGTGCTGTTGGTTATTTCAGTTTTGGCGGCAATCTGGATTCATGCATTGTCATTCGGACCATTGTATTCCGAAACGGAAAAGCGTACGTACAGGCGGGAGGCGGCATTGTGGCCGACTCCGTGCCGGAGGATGAATATGAAGAGTCAAGAAACAAGGCGCGGGCTATGCTGCACGCGTTGAGCTTAGCTGAGAAAATGGCGAGCGTAGAGGAGATGAGAACCTATGTTTAAACAATTGCTCAGGCAAGTTGCAGAGGGAGAGTCGCTGACACGGGAAGAAGCGCGTAACGCAATGCGGCTGATTATGGAAGGCGAGGCACAGCCGATGCAGATTGCCGGATTTTTGACGGCACTGCGCATGAAAGGCGAGACGGTGGACGAAATCGTCGGGTTTGCGGAGACGATGCGCGAGAAAGCGGTCCGCCTGAATACGGATGGTGAAGGGTTGTTGGATACATGCGGTACGGGCGGTGACGGCGGCATTTCATTCAATATTTCTACGGCGGCAGCACTTGTTGCGGCGGCGGGCGGCGTCCGCGTCGCCAAGCACGGCAACCGGGCCGTATCAAGCAAGAGCGGCAGCGCGGATGTATTGGAAGCGCTCGGTGTGACCATTACGACGACTCCGGAAGCGGCAGAGCGCTGCCTCGAAGAGACGAATCTCTGCTTCCTGTTCGCCCCACAGTATCATCAGGCGATGAAGCATGCGGTCGAACCACGCCGCCAGCTCGGCTTCCGTACCGTATTTAATCTGCTGGGTCCGCTTACCAATCCTGCCCGTGCCGATCGGCAATTGCTGGGCATTTATGATAGAAATCTCGGACTGAAGATAGCGGATGTGTTGAACGAGATGGGCGTCAAACGTGCGCTTGTCGTGGCCGGTGCGGACGGCTTGGACGAAATCAGTGTCAGCGAGCCGACATACATTGTGGAAGTGGATCATGGCGCAATTTCTTCGTATACGATCCATCCGGAAATGTTCGGCCTGTCTTCCCACCCGCTGACTGACATAGCAGGCGGGGATGCGCGGGAAAATGCGGGAATTATCCGCCGTATACTGGACGGAGAGCCGGGCGCATACCGTGATGTTGTCGTATTGAATGCAGCCGCCGCGTTCTATCTGAGCGAACAGGTCGGCTCCATCGCGGAAGGTGTCCGTTTAGTAGAGGAACTGCTGGACACGGGACGGGCAAAGCACAAACTAGCGCAGCTGATTCAAGTAACGGGAGGTGTCAGTCATGCTTTCTAAAATCGTAGAGCAGAAGCGTCGGGAAGTTGAGCAATTGTATGAACGCACTTCAATTGCGGATTTAGAAAAACAGATTGCAGACCTGCCTGCCTGTCTCTCGCTTAAGCAGAGATTTTTGCAGAGGAGGCGCAAAGTCGGCGTCATTGCCGAGGTAAAAAAAGCATCGCCGTCACGCGGATTGATTCGGGAGCCATTCGATCCGCTTGCCATTGCGCATGCATATAAAGAGGCCGGTGCGGAAGGGATATCCGTGCTGACGGACGAGGTGTTCTTCCAGGGCAGTCTGGACTTTTTGCGGCAGATTAAACAGACGCTTACGAAGCCGATTCCGCTTCTGCGCAAAGATTTCATGATTGATCCGCTGCAGCTATATGAAGCACGGGCGTATGGGGCGGACGTCGTCTTGCTCATCGCAGCTATCCTTGACCGCGAACAGCTGTACACACTGGCGAACGAAGCGCGCTCGCTTGGATTGGAAACGCTGGTAGAAGTGCACACGGCGAAAGAATTGGATACGGTATTGGATACAATTGAACCCGACCTGCTGGGCATTAATAACCGGGATTTAAAAACTTTTCAGACCACTCTTACCACGACGTTCACTCTGTTGGAACAGCTTCCGGATTCGTTTGTTACGATCAGCGAAAGCGGTATTCATTCACCAGAGCAAATCGCACAGTTGGCCGAAGCGAACATCGACGGCGTGCTGGTGGGTGAGCACTTTATGCGCCAGGCAGAAATCGAGAGTGCCGTATACGATTTGGTAGGGCCGATACGCAGTACGGAGGAGGCACGTTCATGAAGCCGCTGCTGAAAATTTGCGGCATTACCGATACGGAAACGCTGGTGGAGATGAACGCTGAAGGGCTCATGGCCGACCAGCTCGGTTTTGTATTTGCCGAAAGCCGACGACAGATCGAGCCGGAGCAATGGAAGCGCCTTTCCTATCTTATACCGGATAAGATAAAAGCGGCAGGTGTATTCGTAAATCCCTCCCTTAAAGACATTGAGGCAGTATTTGAGGCGGCTCCACTCCATATCGTACAGCTGCACGGCGAAGAAACGCCTGCGTTTTGTGAACAGGTACGCAATCGGTTCGGCTGTGTGGTGACCAAAACGTTCAGCATTCGGGAGAACGAGACGGACCGGCCGCAAGCGGAGCTTTCCGCCTACGTCGGAAGCATGGACTATATGCTGTTGGATACGGCGGTGGGAGACAGATACGGCGGTACCGGAAAAACATTTGACTGGAAGCGGATTGCCCCATACCTTGCATGGAGCCGTACACACGGCATTCCGCTGCTGGTGGCAGGAGGAATTGGTGCGGACAATATGCTTGATTTACTAGAACGACATCGCCCGGATGGTATCGATATTTCAAGCGGCGTAGAAACAAACGGACGCAAAGATATCGAGAAAATACGAAGAATTATCGAGAGGATGAGAGAGTATGAGCAGAGCGCAGTTGAGTAAGCAGAGCAAAGGAAGATTCGGATCGTTTGGTGGCAGGTATGTGCCGGAAACGCTGGTGAATGCCCTGGATGAACTGGAGGCAGCGTATGAAGATGCGCTGCAGGACAGGGCGTTTCAAGAGGAGTTAGCCGATTTGCTGCGGCAGTATTCCGGACGCCCCACCCCGCTGTATTTTGCGGAGCGGTTGACGGAGAAGCTGGGCGGCGCTCGCATTTATTTAAAGCGGGAGGACTTGAATCATACCGGCGCCCATAAAATCAACAATGCGCTGGCTCAAGGGCTGCTGGCAAAACGCATGGGCAAAAAAGAAATCATTGCCGAAACCGGCGCAGGCCAGCACGGCGTGGCGGCGGCAACCGTTGCCGCACGCCTGGGGCTCAAGTGTAAAGTGTTTATGGGTGAAGAAGATATGAAACGCCAGAAGCTCAACGTATTTCGGATGGAACTGCTGGGGGCGGAGGTCGTTCCGGTGTATTCGGGTACGCGTACATTGAAAGACGCGACCAGCGAAGCGATCCGTTTCTGGGTAAGCAAAGTGGATACGACGTTTTATATGATCGGATCTGTAGTCGGGCCGCACCCGTATCCCAAAATGGTCCGTGATTTTCAGCGCATTATCGGCGATGAGGCGCGGGCGCAAATTCTCGAATTTGAGAATCGTCTGCCGGACTATGTCGTGGCGTGCGTAGGCGGCGGCAGCAACGCAATGGGCATTTTCTATCCGTTCCTTCAGGATACGACCGTTTCGCTTATCGGCGTAGAAGCGGCGGGACACGGCATAGATACGGACAAACATGCGGCTACCATTACGAAAGGCAGCCAAGGTATTATTCATGGAACAATGACGTATTTGTTGCAGGATGAGTTCGGACAGATTATCGAACCACATTCCGTCTCAGCCGGTCTAGACTACCCGGGTGTAGGACCGGAGCATGCGTATCTGCATGACAGCGGTCGTGCCACCTATCACGCAATAACGGATGAGGAAGCGTTGGACGCGCTGCGTCTGCTCTGCCGCGAAGAGGGAATTATTCCCGCATTGGAAAGTGCACACGCAATTGCCGAGACGATTAAGCTTGCACCGACGCTCACATCGGACGATATTATCGTCGTCTGCCTGTCCGGCCGTGGCGATAAGGATGTAACGCAGATTTACGAACGGGAAGGGGAGAAGCAGGCATGAGTAGTATAAAAACAGGAGCCGAGCGTATTGCGGCGGCGTTTGCAGAGGGCGAGCAGGCATTCATTCCATTTATTACAGCGGGGTATCCGGCTCCCGAATTAACGGTAGATATCGCACTTGCGATGCAGGAAGAAGGCGCGGCAGTCATTGAGCTGGGCGTACCGTACTCCGACCCGCTGGCAGACGGCCCAACGATTCAACATGCCTCGGCACAGGCGCTATCACACGGCGTTACGATCCGTCGCACACTGGAGATAGCAGCGGATATGCGCAGGTCGGGCCTTACTGTTCCGCTGGTGCTGTTTACGTATATCAATCCGGTATTACAGTATGGTCCGGAACGGTTGTTTAAAGAGATGGAGGCATCCGGTATAGACGGCATTCTTATCCCGGATTTACCGGTGGAAGAAGCCGGAGACATCGAAACGCTGGCGGAAAACTTCTCGCGTCCGTTGATTCAGCTTGTTGCCCCAACTTCTGAACAGCGTGTCGAAATGATTGCTTCACGGGCAAAAGGGTTCCTGTACTGCGTATCTTCGCTTGGCGTAACCGGCGCCAGGGATGCGCTTGATGAAGGAGTCACCCGCTTCCTTGCCCGTGTGCGTCAGCACGCTTCCGTCCCTGTGGCGGTAGGCTTCGGTATTTCGAGTGCCGAACAGGCACAGATGGTTGCCCCGTACAGCGATGGATTTATCGTCGGGAGCGCTTTGCTCGAGAAGATTCGCGAGGCAGAGCCGATGCTTACGAAAGAAGAGACGAAAGAGGAAGGTTTTCGTATAGTAAAAAGATTTGTACAACAGTTGCGATCTAGGGTATGATGGATGAAAAAGTGAAAACAAACATGAGGTGAGAGCATGATTCCAAAAACCCGGATTGTCGACCTGCCTGTATACGAGCCGGGCAAGCCAATTGAAGATGTAAAACGGGAGTTAGGATTGACTGAAGTTATAAAGCTGGCATCCAACGAGAATCCGTTTGGTTGCTCAAAGAAAGTAAAAGAGGCGATTGTAGCCGAGCTTGACCAGTTGCAGATTTATCCGGACGGCGCTTGTCTGGAACTGCGCGGTTCGCTGGCCTCGTTCCTGGGTGTGAAAGAGCAGAAACTGATTTTCGGAAATGGGTCCGATGAGATTGTAATGCTCATCGCACGAGCCTATCTCGAAGCGGGAACGAATACGGTAATGGCGACGCCGACGTTCTCCGTTTACAAAACAAACGCCACCATTGAAGGGGCGGAAGTGATTGAAGTGCCGTGCATAGACGGTTCTCACGATTTGGATGCTATGCTGGCACATATCAATGAGCAAACGCGCGTTGTCTGGGTGTGCAACCCGAACAATCCTACAGGGAAGATGATTGCCGAGGACGAGCTGGTCCGCTTCCTTGAACGAGTGCCGGCGCACGTACTTGTTGTGCTGGACGAGGCATACATAGATTACGTGAAAAATGAGGCGTTTCCAAAATCGCTTAATCTCCTCGAAAAATATAACAATATGATCGTACTGCGCACGTTCTCGAAGATTTATGGTATTGCGGCGTTGCGTGTCGGCTATGGAGTGGCTGCAGAAGAGATTGTTGACAAGCTGAACCGTGTACGTGAGCCGTTCAACGTAAACCATCTCGCACAGAAAGCCGCGCTGGCCGCGCTCTCGGATCAGGAATTCGTCGCGCAGTGCAAAGCGGCCAATGCCGAAGGCCTGGAGCAAGTGTATACGGAATTGGACGCACTCGGCGTACCGTACTACCGTTCCGAAACAAATTTCGTGTATATAATGCCCGAACGTGATCCAAGAGAGATTTTTCAGGAAATGCTCAAGCAGGGCGTTATCATCCGCGCGTTCCCGGAAGCGATTCGCGTAACGATCGGAAGCAAGGATCAGAACGAAAAAATGCTGGCTGCACTGAAGTCTGTACTGACTCCCACGAGAGGATAAATCCTTCGCGGGTCTGCGGTCTTTTTTGGTAGAGTGGAGGAGAAGGCAGAGGTATGACTGAGATTGCGATTCTAGGAGTGGGGCTTATCGGCGGTTCGCTGGCCCTTTCACTAAAGAAAAACGAAGATGTACATATTACCGGATTTGATGTGGTGGAAGACAATCTGCGCATGGCGTGCTCACTCGGCGTAATCGATAGAGGAACGACTCATCTCGCCGAAGCCGTGGCGCAGGCTGATTTCATCTTTTTATGTGCTCCTGTAGGCAAACTGCAGGAGTTGATTTCGTTTTTGCGTTACACGCCGTTAAAGGAGGGCGCAGTCATTTCTGATACCGGCAGCACAAAAGTATCGGTAATGGAACATGCGTACGGATTTGCACAACGAGGCGTGTATTTCATCGGCGGACACCCGATGGCAGGTTCGCATAAATCGGGGGTAGAGGCCTCGCACGACCGTCTGTTTGAAAATGCGTATTACGTGCTGACGCCACCTGAAGGTACGCCGAATGAAATAGTAGAGCGTTTGAAAATACTGCTTGCACCGACCCATGCCAAAGTCGTAATAATGGATGCACAGAAGCATGACGAAGTCGTGGGAGCGATTAGCCATTTTCCGCATATTATTGCCTCCGCGCTGGTGAACCAGGTGGCTTCTTATAATGACGAGATGGATTGGTACCGCTGTCTGGCTGCAGGCGGATTCCGCGATATTACGCGTATCGCATCCAGCAACCCGGGTATGTGGCGCGATATCCTG